>NZ_QETL01000055.1:0-25631 GCF_003105135.1 Stenotrophomonas sp. SPM
GTGTCGGATTGCGGGGTGTCAGCCGCATGGATGCGGCTGCCAAGCCTACAAGGACGTACTTGCGGCGTCCCCGCAATCCGACACCGCCCCGCCAACTCACGGGTGGCCCGCTTTTGACGTTAACGTTGCTTCGGCGGGTGCAGGGCGCAGCCCTGCCAACCTTCCCCACTTGCGGTCAGCACGCGCGCCCACTAGCCTTCGGCCGTCGTTCACCACCCAAGGACCGCCCGTGACTCACCGCCATCTCCTGCTGGCCTCGGCTATCGCCGCCGCCACGCTGGCCCTGGTCGCCTGCAAGAAGGAACCTTCGCCCGGCACCGAGGCCGCCACCGCCAGCGCGCCCGCCGGCGAGACCGCCGACCAGTTCGTCGCCCGCATCAACGCCGAATTCAAGGCCGCCTACCCGGAGATGACCTCGGCACAGTGGCTGTCCTCCACCTACATCAACAGCGATTCCGAACGCATCGCCGCCAAGGCCAACGAGCGCTCGCTGACCCAGCTCAACAGCTGGATCGAACAGGCCGGCAAGTTCGAAGGCCAGCCGATGAGCGAGGACAGCAAGCGCGCCATCCACCTGCTCAAGCTGATGTCCTCGATGCCGGCGCCGCGTGATCCGGCCAAGCTGGCCCAGCTGACCCAGATCGCCACCCGCATGGAAGGCAGCTACGGCGCAGGCAAGTACTGCACCGATGCCAACGATCCCAACTCCTGCCGCCAGCTTGGCGAGCTGGAGCAGGTGCTGGCGCGCAGCCGCGACTACGACAAGCAGCTCGATGCCTGGCAGGGCTGGCACAGCACCACCAAGAGCATGCGCGGCGACTACCAGCAGTTCGTCAGCCTGGTCAACGAAGGCGCCAAGGGCATGGGCTTCACCGATGCCGGGCAGATGTGGCGCAGCGGCTACGACATGCCGCCGGAGCAGATCGGGCCGGAAACCGACCGCTTGTGGGAACAGGTCAAGCCGATGTACGAGCAGCTGCACTGCTACGCGCGCGGCAAGCTGGACAAAACCTACGGCAAGGACAAGGCCGAAGTGGGCAACGGCCTGATCGCCGCGCACCTGATGGGCAACATGTGGCAGCAGGACTGGTCCAACCTGTGGGACCAGCTGGAACCGTACCCGGGTGCCGGCAGCCTGGACATCACCGCGGCGCTGGAGAAGCAGTACCAGGCCAACCTGAGCGCGGCGCTGGCCAAGGCCGGCAAGGATGCCAACGTCGCTGCGCAGTACAAGGCGCAGCGCGAGGCCGAACTGCGCACCGCCAAGCAGATGACCGAACGCGCGCAGGACTTCTACGTGTCGCTGGGCATGCCCTCGCTGCCGCAGTCGTACTGGGAACGCACCCAGTTCATCAAGCCCGATGACCGCGACGTGGTCTGCCACGCCAGTGCCTGGGACATGAACATGGAAGGCGACGTGCGCACCAAGATGTGCATCAAGCCGAACGAAGAGAACTTCACCACCATCTACCACGAGCTGGGCCACCTGTATTACGACCTGGCCTACAACCCGCTGCCGCCGCTGTTCCAGGGCGGTGCCAACGATGGCTTCCACGAAGCGATCGGCGACACCATCGTGCTGGCGATGACGCCCAAGTACCTGAGCTCGATCGGCCTGGTGGACGCGCCGACCGAGAGCCGCGAGGCGGTCATCAACAACCAGATGCGCATGGCGCTGTCGGGCGTGTCGTTCCTGCCGTTCGGCCTGATGATCGACCGCTGGCGCTGGGGCGTGTTCGATGGTTCGATCACTCCGGACAACTACAACAAGGCGTGGTGGGACCTGAAGGCGAAGTACCAGGGCGTGGCGCCGGCCAGCACCCGTGGCGAGGAGTTCTTCGATCCGGGTGCGAAGTACCACGTGCCGGGCAACACCCCGTACACCCGCTACTTCCTGGCGCGCATCCTGCAGTTCCAGTTCTACAAGGGCCTGTGCGATGCGGCCGGCTTCAAGGGCCCGCTGCATGAGTGCACCTTCTACGGCAACAAGGAAGCCGGGCAGAAGTACTGGGCGATGCTGAGCAAGGGCGCCAGCCAGCCGTGGCAAGCTACGCTGAAGGAGCTGACCGGCAGTGACAAGCTCGATGCCGGCCCGATGATCGAGTACTTCAGCCCGGTCAACGACTGGCTGAAGCAGCAGAACCAGGGCCAGATGTGCGGCTGGCAGGCCAACGCGGCACCGGCGGCAAAATGAAAGAAGGGGCGGGTCCGCAAGGATCCGCCCCTTTCTGGCAGTGCCGGCCGCTGGCGGGCACTACCGCAGATGCAGGTCAGTTGTTCTTCTTCGCCGCCATCGCCGCGGCCAGCTCGGCCTTGTATTCCTCGAAGGTCTGGCCCTTCTCCTTGGCCTCGGCCTGCGCGGCATCGCGCAGCGCATCCGAATACACCAGGCGCACCGGCGTGCCCTTGCGCTCGTGCAGTTCACCGGCCTGCATGATCAGCGCCAGCACCTGCGCGGCACTCTCGCTGTGGCCGGCGATGCGGCCATCCATGCCCAGCACCCATTCGCCATCGCGGCGCACTACGCCGGCCAGCAGCGTGCGCTGCGCATCGCGCAATTCGGCATGCGGTTCTACCGGCGAGGCCTGCGCGGCAGCCTTGTTGGCAGCCTTTTCTTCCTGGCGGCGGCGCTGGTCGCGGCGGGTCTTGGAGGTGGTGGACATGGGGGGGGCGATATTGCTGCGAGGGGGCGCAAGGATAACGCACCCCGGCAGCGACGCCGTTTCACGGCGCATCGATCACTGGCCCGCGCTGCTCAATGGCCCGTGGCCACTGCCTGCACTGCGCGCTCGCGGCGGTGCTCCCAGTACCAGAATACGAAGCCGCCGGCAAAGAAGGCCGCCTGGCCCAGGGCCAGGTGCAGCGGGCTGCCGCTCAGCAGCGGCGACACCAGGCCGGCCACCACGGTGCTGATCATCAGCTGGATGAACGCCTGCAGCGAGGACGCCAGGCCGCGCTGGTGCGGGTACATGTCGAGCACGGCCAGCGCCAGGATCGGGAAGATCAGCGCCATGCCCATGCCGCCGAGGAAGATCGGCAGCACCGCCCACGGCAGCACGAACTGCGGCGCCAGGCTCACGTAGCCCACGTTGAGCAGCACCGACAGCGCGCACAGGGTGAAGCCGATGCCGATCTGGCGGGTGGGCGTGGTGCGCCCGGCCATGCGCCCGGACAGGAACGAACCGGTGGTCATGCCGCCGATGGTGGGAATGAACAACCAGGCGAAGCCACCTTCGCCCAGGTGCAGGTGCTGCATCACGAACACCGGCGCCGAGGCGATGTACAGGAAGATGCCGCCGAAGTTGATGCTGCCGGCCAGGGCCAGGCGCAGGAAACGCGGGTTGAAACCGATGCGCACGTAGTCACGCAGCAGGCCACGCGGGGACAGCGGCACGCGTGCCGCCACCGGGTGGGTTTCCGGCATGAAACGGGCGGTGCAGACCAGCAGCAGCAGCGAGAACACCACCAGGAACCAGAAGATCAGCGGCCAGCCGGCGCCACTGAGCAGGATCCAGCCACCGATGATCGGCGCGATGGCCGGGGCGATGCCGAACAGCATCGACACCTGGCTCATCAGCCGCTGCGCATCGTGGCCGTGGTAGAGATCGCGGATGACCGCGCGGCCGACGATCATGCCGACGCCGGCCGACAGGCCCTGCAGCGCGCGGAACACCAGCAGCGTGCCCAGGTCGGTGGACAGCGCGCAGCCGACCGAGGCGCCGATGAACACCACCAGGCCGCCAAGGATCACCCGCTTGCGGCCCCAGGCATCGGACAACGGCCCGTGCGCCAGGCTCATCAGCGCATAGAACAGCAGGTAGACGCTGATGGTCTGCTGCACGGCCACTTCGTCGACCGCCAGGCGCTGGGCCAGCTGCGGGAAGGC
This sequence comes from Stenotrophomonas sp. SPM, assembly GCF_003105135.1. NCBI lineage: Bacteria > Pseudomonadati > Pseudomonadota > Gammaproteobacteria > Lysobacterales > Lysobacteraceae > Stenotrophomonas > Stenotrophomonas sp. SPM. The sequence continues at coordinate 3,887 of NZ_QETL01000055.1, forward strand.
CGGGAAGATGGTGTCGATCGAGAACGGGCCGAACATGGCCAGGCCTGCAAGCAGCAGGGCCATGCGTCGGGTGGAAGGGGCAACAGCGGGGGTCATCGGCAAAGCGTCCGGCTGGGCCATGCGCGGCACGCACGGCGGGCGCCGATCCCCTGCAGAAGGGACGGCGCCAGATGAATACGAGAGTCCGGCCATGATAGGCCCGGATTGCGGCCGATGCCATCGACCGCTGCACAAAACGCATGGCCGGGCCATCGGCCATTCAGGCCGGCAGGCACCCTACCCCCGACCCGGGCCCGTGTTCAGCCGCAGCAACCGGCTATGGCAACCCGTATAATGGGCGGGCAACATGGTGGGAGAAGCGGAACACCGCTGCCGAAGGCGCAACGCCCGTAATCGCTCAGGCCCGATACCACCCGTAACAGAACTCTGGAGAGACCGGTTCGATCCGGCGCCGAAGGGGCACGAAGCTGCGGCCAGCCGCGCTTCCAAACTCTCAGGCAAAAGGACAGAGGGGCGCCCCGCAGACCGCCAGCCGGCGGCTTGTGCACGTGCGTGCGCCCTTTCCTGACGGATCCTTCGCCATGTCCCAGAACACCCCTTCCCTGCGTGAGCTCGAGCATCATTCCGCGTTCGTCGAGCGGCACATCGGCCCCAACGATGCCGAGATCGCGCAGATGCTCGACGTCGTCGGCCACGCCACGCTGGATGCGATGACCGATGCCATCGTGCCGGCCAGGATCAAGTCGCCGGCACCGCTGGCACTCCCGGAATCGATGACCGAAGTGCAGGCGCTGGCGAAGATCCGTGCCATTGCCGACAAGAACACCGTGCTGCGCAGCTTCATCGGCCAGGGCTACTACGGCACCCACACGCCGAACGTGATCCTGCGCAACATCCTGGAAAACCCGGCCTGGTACACCGCCTACACCCCGTACCAGGCGGAAATCTCGCAGGGCCGCATGGAAGCACTGATCAACTTCCAGACCCTGTGCGCCGACCTGACCGGCATGGAGATCGCCAACGCCTCGCTGCTGGACGAAGCCACCGCCGCCGCCGAAGCGATGACCCTGGCCAAGCGTTCGGCCAAGTCGAAGTCGGACACCTTCTTCGTGCACGACGCCGTGCACCCGCAGACGCTGGAACTGCTGCGCACGCGTGCCGAGCCGATGGGCATCGTGCTGCGCGTGGGCACCCCGGCCGAAGCACTGGAGGCGGAGGCCTTCGGCCTGCTGCTGCAGTACCCGGACACCTTCGGCCAGGTCGGCGACTACAAGGCGCTGGTCGATGCCGTGCATGCACGCGGCGGCCTGGTGGCCGTGGCCACCGACCTGCTGGCCCTGACCCTGCTGGCCGCCCCCGGCGAATGGGGCGCGGACATCGTGGTCGGCAACAGCCAGCGTTTCGGCGTGCCGTTCGGTTTCGGCGGCCCGCACGCCGCGTTCATGGCCTGCCGTGATGCCTACAAGCGCTCGATGCCGGGCCGCCTGATCGGTGTCTCCATCGATGCCGAAGGCAAGCCGGCCTACCGCCTGACCCTGCAGACCCGCGAGCAGCACATCCGCCGCGAGAAGGCGACCTCCAACATCTGCACCGCGCAGGTGCTGCTGGCGGTGATGGCCTCGATGTACGCCGTCTACCACGGCCCGGAAGGCCTGGCCCGCATTGCCCGTCGCACCCACCGCCTGGCCTCGATCCTGGCCGCGTCGCTGCGCAGCGCCGGCGTGCAGGTCGGTGGCGACTTCTTCGACACCCTGCACATCACCGGCGTGCATGCCGATGAGATCCACGCCAAGGCCCGCGCCGCCGGTTACAACCTGCGCGCGATCGACAGCGACTCGGTCGGCATCAGCCTGGACGAGACCGCGACCCGCGCCGACATCGTCGCCCTGGCCGCCGTGTTCGGTGCGCAGGCCGATGTGGATGCACTGGATGCCAGCACCGCCGACGAACTGCCGGCTGCCCTGCTGCGCCAGTCCGCGTTCCTGACCCATCCGGTGTTCAACACCCACCACAGCGAGCACGAGCTGCTGCGCTATCTGCGTTCGCTGGCCGACAAGGACCTGGCGATGGACCGCACGATGATCCCGCTGGGCTCGTGCACCATGAAGCTCAACGCGACCGCCGAGATGATCCCGGTGACCTGGCCGGAGTTCTCGCAGATCCATCCGCTGGTGCCGGCCGACCAGGCACTGGGCTACAAGGAACTGATCGAGACGCTGGAGGCGATGCTGGTCGAGTGCACCGGCTACGACGCGGTCAGCCTGCAGCCGAACTCCGGTGCGCAGGGTGAGTACGCCGGCCTGCTGGCGATCCGCGCCTACCACCGCTCGCGCGGTGAGGACCACCGTGACATCTGCCTGATTCCGGATTCGGCGCACGGCACCAACCCGGCCTCGGCACAGATGTGTGGCATGAAGGTCGTGGTGACCAAGACCGATGCCAACGGCAACGTCGATGTCGAAGACATCCGCGTCAACGCCGAGAAGTACAGCGACCGCCTGGCCGCGATCATGATCACCTACCCGTCCACGCACGGCGTGTTCGAGGAGGAAGTGGTCGAGATCTGCGAGATCATCCACCAGCACGGCGGCCAGGTGTACACCGACGGCGCCAACATGAACGCCCTGGTCGGCGTGGCCAAGCCGGGCAAGTGGGGTTCGGACGTTTCCCATCTGAACCTGCACAAGACCTTCTGCATCCCGCACGGCGGCGGCGGCCCGGGCGTCGGCCCGTGCGCGGTTAAGGAACACCTGGCCCCGTTCCTGCCGGGCAAGCTGGGTGACAACGGCCCGGTCGGCATGGTCAGCGCGGCCAGCTTCGGCAGCGCCTCGATCCTGCCGATCAGCTGGATGTACATCGCCATGATGGGCAGCGAAGGCCTGCGCAAGGCCACCCAGGTGGCCCAGCTCAACGCCAACTACATCGCCAGGCGCCTGGCCCCGCACTTCAAGACCCTGTACACCGGCCGCAACGGCCTGGTGGCGCACGAGTGCATCCTCGACGTGCGTCCGCTGGAGAAGACCAGCGGCATCGGCGCCGAAGACGTGGCCAAGCGCCTGATCGACTTCGGCTTCCATGCCCCGACCCTGAGCTTCCCGGTGGCCGGCACGCTGATGGTCGAGCCGACCGAGAGCGAATCGCTGCACGAGCTGGACCGCTTCATCGACGCGATGATCCAGATCCGCGAGGAAATCCGCGCGATCGAAGACGGCCGCCTGGACCGCGAGGACAACCCGCTGAAGAACGCCCCGCACACCGCGACGGCAGTGACCGCCAGCGAGTGGACCCACGCCTACCCGCGTGAGCTGGCCGCCTTCCCGCTGCCCAGCCTGAAGCTGCAGAAGTACTGGCCGCCGGTGGCCCGCGTCGACAACGTGTACGGCGACAAGAACGTGATGTGCGCCTGCATCCCGGTCGATGCCTACAAGGACGACGAAGTCGAGGCGTAAGCGCTCGACGCACCGGTAAACGGAACGGCCCGCGCAAGCGGGCCGTTTTCGTTGTGCCTCACGGGTCCGGCATCTGCCCCAGGCTCAACTGCCACGACACGCCGTAGCGGTCCTGCACCCAGCCGTAGCGGTTGCTGAAATCGTAGTCACCCACCGGCATCAGCCAGTGCCCGCCCTCGCCCAGCACGCGTGCCGCGCGCTCGAACTGCTCGCTGCCGGCGCATTCGACGAACAGCGAGATCGACGGACTGAAGGTGAAGTCGTGCACGTCCAGGCTGTCGAAGCACAGGTAGTGCGTGCCCCCCAGCAGGAAGATGGCCTGGCGCACCTGCCCGGGCACGCCGGCGCCGGCACCTTCAGGGTGGTGCTGCAGGGCCAGCAGGCGGAAATCGGCGAAGGCGTCGGCGTACAGGGCCATGGCGGCCTCGGCCTGGCCGGTGAACATCAGGAACGGGCGACTGCGCAGCATGCGGTACTCCTGTTCGACAGGCCGGTGACGGTCCACGCGATCAGGATGGCACGGCGGATGTATGCCTTCTGTAGAGCCGAGCCATGCTCGGCTGGCGGCCGCAGCCTCTGTAGAGCCGAGCCCATGCTCGGCTGGTGGCCGCAGCCTCTGTAGAGCCGAGCCCATGCTCGGCTGACGGCCGCAGCCTCTGTAGAGCCGAGCCCATGCTCGGCTGGCGGCCGCAGCCTCTGTAGAGCCGAGCCCATGCTCGGCTGGCGGCCGCAGCCTCTGTAGAGCCGAGCCCATGCTCGGCTCTACAGAGGCAAAGCAACAGCAGCCGACCATAGGGTCGGCTCTACAAAGGCAAAGCAACGGCAGCCGACCATCGGGTCGGCTCTACAAAGGCAAAGCAACGGCATCCGACCATCGGGTCAGCGCTACAGGATCAGGCTTCGCGCATGCGCCGGGCGATGGCGCTGCCGGCGGCGATGACGGCGGTCAGCGCCACCATCGACAGGAACTGCAGGCGCGTATGCGCTTCGCTCAGCAGCAGGCCGAAGATCAGCGCCAGGATGCCCAGCGCGCACACCGTCAGCCACGGGAAGCCGGCCATGCGGAACGGCAGGCGGGTGCCCAGGCGGTCGGCCCGGCGGCGCAGCACCAGCTGCGAGACCAGCGACAGCGTCCACACCAGCAGGCAGGTGGAACCAACGATGTTCAGCAGCACCGGCAGCACCTTGTCCGGGAACAGCAGCTCCATGATGGTGGCGGCGAACCCGAACAGTACGCTGGCCAGCACGGCAATGACCGGCACCTGGCGCGGGTCGGTCCAGCCCAGCACGGCCGGTGCCTCACGGCGCTGCGCCAGCGAATAGATCATGCGCGAGGCGCCGTAGAGGTTGGCATTGAGCGCCGACAGCAGTGCGATCACCGCGATCACGGTGATGGCCGTGGCCGCGCCCGGAATGTTGGCGACCGCGAGCACGGCGGCAAACGGCGACTTCAGCGATTCACTGGTCCACGGCACCACCGCGATGATCACGCTGAGCGAGCCGATGTAGAACACCAGGATGCGCCAGGCCACGGTGCGGATGGCACGGGCGATGCTGCGCTCGGGGTCTTCGGTCTCGGCCGCGGCCACCGCCACGATCTCGGTGCCGCCGAAGGCGAATACCACCACCAGCAGGGCCGCGCCGATGCCGGCCAGACCCTTGGGCGCGAAGCCGCCGTGCTGGGTGAAGTTGCTCAGCCCCGGCGAGGCCACCTGCGGCAGCCAGCCCATCAGCAGGGCGATGCCGATGGCGATGAAGGCCAGGATGGCGGCCACCTTGAAGATGGCGAACCAGAATTCGAACTCGCCGAAATTCTTCACCCCGAGCAGGTTGATCGCGGTGAAGAACAGCATGAAGGCCAGCGCCGCCATCGGCACCGGTATCACCGGCCAGACCGTGGCCAGCAGGCCGGCCGCACCCACCGCCTCGGCGGCGATGACGATGACCAGTTGCACCCACCACAGCCAGCCCACGGTGGCACCGGCCGTGGCGCCCATGGCGTCGGCCGCGTACACCGAGAACGCGCCGCTGGTGGGCTTGGCCGCTGCCATTTCGCCCAGGGCGTTCATCACGATGATCACCAGCGCGCCAGCGACGAGATAGGACACCAGTACGGCCGGACCGGCCGCCTGCACGCCCACGCCGGAACCGAGGAACAGGCCGGCGCCGATCGCGCTGCCCAGGCCCATCATGATCAGCTGGCGCGGCTTCAGCGAATGGCCGAGGCGGGAAGACGAGGCAGGCGTAACGGGGCTGGCGGGCATCGGCGGGACTGGCGGCGGCTACAGGGGCGTCACCTTACATTGTCCCCCACCCACGGGGATAGGCACAGTGCAGCAGACCGCTCAGGGCAGCATGGCTTCGCCGACAGCGCCACCGACATTCTCTCCGATACGCGCCCGATAGGCCCGCGGCGAGAAACCGGTTTCAGCCTTGAACTTGCGGGTGAACGCGCTCTGGTCGCTGAAACCGCAGGCCTGGCCGATGCAGGCGATGCTGTCGTCGCCGTGCAGCAGGTGCATGGCCATCTGGATGCGCAGCCGGGTCAGCACCTGCTGCGGGGTCATCTGGAACACCTTGCGGAAGCTGCGCTCCAGTTTGGACAGCGAGAACCCGGTGATGTCCAGCAGGGTCTGCATGCGCACGTTTTCGGCGTAGTGCGCATTGAGGTGGGCCAAGGCCAGGCGCAGCTGCTCGTACTGGCTGCCCAGGCTGTCCTTCTGGCCCAGGTCGCGGGAGATGCCGATCAGCCCCTGGATGCTGCCATCCACCAGCAGCGGCCGCTTGCAGGTCAGGCACCAGCCCGGTTCGCGGTTGGCGAACAGGTGCAGCTCCATCAGGTTCTCGATCACCTCGCCGGACAGCACGCGCGCGTCCTGGTCCACGTAGTCCGCGCTCAGGCCGGTCGGGTAGATCTCGGCAGCGGTACGGCCGATGACATCCTTGCGCGCACGCAGGCCCAGCCGCCGCAGCATGGTCTGGTTGACGTGGGTGTAGCGGCCCTGGCGGTCCTTCATGAAGAACAGCACGTCCGGGATGGCGTCGAACAGGGCTTCGATGTCGGTGGGTTCGACTCGCATGTGGCAAGCATACCCGAGCCCGGTTTTGCCTGTACGTTCACCCCGACCCAACCAGGCGTTAACAGGCGACAAAGGATTGTCACTGCTTTCCCCCTGCAACTGCGGAGACATCCCGATGGCCGCCAGCAAGCCCACCAGCAAGCGCGCACCTTCCCCCAGCATTGACCAGCACCGCGGCGAGGGTGACGAACTGCACCAGCTTGCCGGCGGCAGCCACCCGGCGCTGACCACCAACCAGGGCATCCCGGTAGCCGACAACCAGAATTCGCTGCGCGAGGGCCCGCGCGGTCCTACCCTGCTGGAGGATTTCATCCTCCGCGAGAAGATCACCCACTTCGACCATGAGCGCATTCCCGAACGCATCGTGCATGCGCGCGGCAGCGCCGCCCATGGCTACTTCGAACTGACCCGTTCGCTGGCGAAGTACACCCGCGCGCGCGTGCTGACCGAGGTCGGCACGAAGACGCCGGTGTTCACCCGCTTTTCCACCGTGGCCGGTGGCGCCGGTTCGGTCGACACCCCGCGCGACGTGCGTGGCTTCGCGGTCAAGTTCTACACGCCGGAAGGCAACTGGGACCTGGTCGGCAACAACATCCCGGTGTTCTTCATCCAGGATGCGATGAAGTTCCCTGACCTCGTGCATGCGGTGAAGATGGAGCCGGACCGCGCGTTCCCGCAGGCGGCCAGCGCGCATGACACGTTCTGGGATTTCATTTCGCTGATGCCCGAATCGATGCACATGATCATGTGGGCGATGAGCGACCGTGGCATTCCACGTTCGCTGCGCATGATCGAAGGCTTCGGCGTGCACAGCTTCCGCCTGTTGAACGAGGCCGGCGAGTCCACCTTCGTCAAGTTCCACTGGCGACCGAAGCTGGGCATCCAGTCCACCGTGTGGGACGAAGCGCTGAAACTGCAGGCGGCCGACAACGATTTCCATCGGCGCGACCTGTTCGAGGCGATCCAGCGCGGCGATTTCCCCGAATGGGAACTGGCCGTGCAGCTGTTCACCGAAGAAGAGGCCGACGCGTTCCCGTTCGATCACCTCGACCCGACCAAGATCATCCCCGAGTCGTTGGTGCCGCTGACGGTGATCGGGCGGATGGTGCTGGACCGCTGGCCGGACAATTTCTTTGCCGAAACCGAGCAGGTCGCGTTCTGCCCCGCCAACGTGCCGCCCGGCATCGACTTCAGCAACGACCCGCTGCTGCAGGGCCGACTGTTCTCGTACCTGGACACGCAGCTGATCCGCCTGGGCGGGCCCAACTTCCACCAGATTCCGGTGAATGCGCCGAAGTGCCCGTTCGCCAACCACCAGCGCGATGGCCACATGCAGATGCAGGTGCCGAAGGGGCGCGTGGCCTACGATCCGAGCTCGCTGGAAGACGACAGCCCGCGCGAAACCTTGGCCGGCTTCCGCAGCCATGCAACTGCCGACGACGGACGCAAGGGACGCACGCGTGCGGCGAGCTTCGCCGACCACTACAGCCAGGCGCGTGCGTTCTTCCGCAGTCTGGAAAAGCCGGAGCAGGCGCACCTCGCCTCGGCGCTGGTGTTCGAGCTCTCGAAAGTGGAAACGCTGAAGGTGCGCGTGCGTACCGTCAGCCACCTGCGCAACATCGACGAATCGCTGGCCAAGCGCGTGGCCGACGGACTGGCTTTGGGCGACCTGCCCGACGCTGCGCCGACCGCAACGCCCGCCCAGGACATGCCAGCCGTTCCCGAGGTGCGCATCATCGGCCGTACGAAAGACACGCTGCAGGGGCGCTGCATCGGCATCCTGTTCGACGAGGGCTCCGATGCGGGGCTGATCGCCGGCCTGCGCAAGGCCGCGCAGAAAGCCGGTGCCGAGGTGAAGCTGGTGGCGCCGAAAGTGGGCGGTGCCACGCTCAGCGACGGTAAGCGCCAAGCCGCCGATGGCCAGCTGGCCGGCACACCCTCGGCCGTGTTCGACGCCGTGGCCGTGGTGCTCAGTGCAGAGGGCGCCAAGGGGCTGACCAAGGAAGCCGCCGCCGTCGAGTTCGTCAGCCATGCGTGGGCGCACCTGAAAGCCATCGCCAGCGATGCCGGCGGCCAGGCGCTGCTGAAGGCAGCGCGCGTGGGCAACGACGCCGGCACCGTCGAAGCGGAAGACGCCCAGGCCTTCCTCGCTGCGGCGGCCACCCGCCAGTGGGCGCGCGAACCAAAGCTGCGCCTGCTGGCCTGACCGTCCCTCACAGGAGAAGCGACATGCCCCGCGGTGACAAATCCGCCTACACCGAGAAGCAGAGGCGCCAGGCCGAGCACATCGAAGAAAGCGAACGCGAGCGTGGCACCAGTGAAAGCACCGCCGAACGCATCGCCTGGGCCACCGTCAACAAGCAGGATGGCGGTGGCAAGCGCAGCGGCAGCGCGCGCAAGGTGGCCAAGAAGGCGCCAGCGAAGAAAGCCGCTGCCAAAAAGACGGCTACGAAGAAGGCGGCTACAAAGAAGTCGGGCACGAAAAAGTCTGCTGCAACGAAATCGGCTACCAAAAAGTCACCTGCCAAGAAGTCAACCGCAAAAAAGGCTTCCGCAAAAAGGGCTCCCGCCTCGCCGGCGGCAAAGAAAACCGCGGCGAAGAAGGCCCCGGCGACCAAGGCAACCGCCTCAAGCCGCAGCGCCGCCGCCAAGAAGGCGGCGGCAACCCGGGCACGGAAGACAGCGGCACGCAAGACGGCAGCGAAAAAGGCTGCGCGAACGCGCTCCAAAGATTGATCATCACCGAGGCAACCCCGCCCGCACCTGCAGCGTCAGGTGCGGGGATCTGGGCGTCACCGCCTGCATTGGCAGGGAGCACGCAGGGCGGTCCGCGCACGCTGCTGCGCCCACAAGAAGAACAGGACCGCGCTGCTGCCGCCCAGCAGGCGCGCCGCGAAAAGGGGGCCGCGCGGTAGAGTCGAGCTTGCTCGGCTGCTTCTGCCACAAGCAGTCGAGCAAGCTCGACTCTACCGGCGCAGCGCTCAGGCCGCGCGCGCCACCGCGGCGCGGGGTGCGCCGTCCTGCTCGATCTGGAACACCGACACCGACGTACTCAGCGCGTTGGCCTGCTCTTCCAGCGCGCGGCTGGCCGCGGTCGCCTCTTCCACCAGAGCCGCGTTCTGCTGGGTCACCTGGTCCATCTGCACCACCACCTGGTTGACCTGCTCGATGCCCGCCGCCTGTTCCTTGCTGGCCGCAGCGATGTCGCTCATCAGCTGGTTGGTGCGCGAGCTGGCGTGGGCCAGGCGGGCGATCGCCGCCTCGGACTGCACGGTCACGGCCAGCCCGCTCTGCACCTTGGCGGCGGCATCCTCGATCAGCTCCTTGATCTCCTTTGCGGCCACACCGGCGCGCTGCGCCAAGGTGCGCACTTCACTGGCGACCACGGCAAAACCACGGCCCTGCTCGCCGGCACGTGCCGCTTCGACGGCGGCGTTCAGCGCCAGGATGTTGGTCTGGAACGCGATGCCATCGATCACCGTGGAGATCTCCGAAATGCGCGCCGACGACTGGTCGATCTCGCCCATGACCGTTGCCATCTGCGCCATGGCCTGCTCGGTTTCGCGCACGGCCGCACCGGCCGCATGTGCTTCGCTGTCGGCCTGGCGGGCCAGGTCCGCGTTCTGGCGCACGGTGGAGGTCAGCTCTTCCATCGATGCGGCCGCTTCTTCCAGGTTGGCGGCCTGCTGTTCGGTACGGCGCGAGAGGTCGCTGTTGCCGGCGGCCAGTTCCTGCGCGGCGTTGTTGATGCTGTCGGCCGCCACCTGGATGCCACGGACGATGCCGGTCAGCTGCGCGGTGGTGGTGTTGGCATCGTCGCGCATGCGGGCGAAGACGCCCTCGTAGTCACCGTCCATGCGTGCGGTCAGGTTGCCGTGCGAGATCGCGCGCAGCACGTCGGAGACATCGGCAATGCTGGCCTGCGAGCTGGCCATCATCGCGTTGAGGTGTTCGATCATCGCGCGGTACTGGAACTGGAACGCCTCGGCATCGCCGCGCACGCTGAAATCACCCGCGCCGGCGGCCCGGGCCAGCGTGTCGATCTGGGCGCTGATCGCCATCAGGCTCTGCTTGACCGCGGCCAGGGTGCGGGTGAACGCGCCCTTCTCGCCCGGATACTGCGGCAGGTCGCGGCTGAGATCGCCGATCGCGTAGCGCTGCATGACTTCGGCCATCAGCAGTTCCACCTGCACGTGCGATTCCACCAGGCTGTTGGTGGCCTGCACCATGCGGCCGAAATCGCCGGGGAAGGCGCTGGCATCCATGCGGTAGCCGATGGCACCGGCCTCGTGCTGCTCGGCCATCCGCAGCTGCGCGCAGATGGCGGCCTGCACGCTCTGCCGCACGCTGCCCATGGCCTCGCCCAGCTGGGTCAGTTCATCGCTACCACCCAGGTGGAAGGACTGGTCCAGTTCGCCCTTGGTGAGCCGCTGTGCCAGCTGCACTGCACGCGCCAGCGGGCCGGTCAGGCTGCGGCCGATCATCACCGAGGCGGCGATGCCGACCAGCAGCGCTACGCCGCCCAGCACCAGCAGCTGCAGCAGGCTGCGCTCGCCGAGGCGGATCGCTTCGGCGGCCGCCTCGCGGCTTTCCTTCTCTTCGAAGGCCACGCCATCGGCCAGCGCCTTGTTCCAGCCGTTGGCCGCCTCCTGCACCGGGCCCAGGGTCAGCGCGATGGCGCCGGGAAAATCGCCCTGCGCCATCAGTTCACTGGTCTGCTTGTTGAGCGGGCGCGCAACCGCACGCATGGCCGCGATGGCCTCGCCCATCGCCTTGCCATCGGCATCGCCGGGCAGTGCCTGGTAGGCGGCCCAGCTGGTTTCGTAGCGCTTGACCAGGTCGGCGATGCGCTGCTCGTCGGCCTCGCGCGCGTCACCCTGGCGGATCAGCATCTCGCGGCGCACGACCATCATCTGGTTGTTGGCGTCAAGCATTTCCGACAGCAGCCGCACCTTGGCCACGCTGACCTCGACCACCTGCTGCATCGCGCGCTTCTGCACGGCAGTGGCGGTGGCGCCGGTGGTGACCACGGCAGCCACCAGCAGCAGCAGAAGGCCAAAGCCAAGGCCAAGACGCCAGGCGACCCTGACATTCCTCAAGTAGTTCATGGGGGGAAATCCAAACGTGGAGGGGATGCGCCCTTATCGGCGCACCGCTCGCTGGCCTTGACCGTTCAAGCATGAACGCTTCGGTGGCGGTTCACATTCTTCGTTCAGCCAGCGACCTCGTGCGGCTGCAGTGGGCAGGCGCTGGCCAGGCGCGTGGCCAGATCCTGGCGCAGGGCGCTGAGCGCGGCGATGCGGGCATCGATGTCGGCGAGCTTTTCCTGGAGCGCGGCCGCCAGCAACGGGCCGGCATCGGCCTGCTCCCACAGCCGGGGCAGGCGCTGGCCGATCTCGGCCAGGGTGAAGCCAAGCTGCTGGGCGGTGCGGATGTAGTGCACCAGCATCGCCGTTTCATCGGGGTAATCGCGGTAGCCATTGGCCAGGCGCCGCGCGCCGATCAGGCCCTGCTTCTCGTAGAAACGCAACGCCTCGCGCGAGAGGCCGCAGGCCTGGGCCAGCTCTCCAATCTGCATGGGCGGGTCCAGAAAGTGCTTGACCTTGAAGTTTACTTCAACCCTGACAGTACGCCCTCTTTCCCCCTGTTGAAGGCGTCCATGCTCACCTCCCGCTACCTCCGCATCGTCCGCGCCAGTGCGTTCTACGACCTGGTGGTCACCCTGCCCTTCGCCCTGCCTTGGACCTTCGCACCGCTGCATGCGGCCATGGCTGCGCTGGCCCAGGCCTGGCAGCTGCCCGGCCAGGTGCCCGCGCTGGACCCGCTGCACATGCTGCTGGCCAACCTGCTCGGCTCGGTGGTGGTGATGTGGTCGCTGGCCCGCGTGCTTGCCTCCAGCGCGCTGCTGGGCCGGCTCGATGCCGCCGCGCGCTGGCTTTTCGCGCTGTGGCAGGTGTATGCGGTGCTGCACGGTGCCAGTGCGATCCTGCTGCTGTTCACCGTGGCCGAGATCGGCTTCGGCGTGCTGCAGAGCTGGCGCATCGAGGATCACCCCACGCGTTGAGCGCTCATCTGCCGCTCAGCAACACGCTGGTGTTTTCACGCGGGCTGGTCGCAGGGTGCAGGCATGGTGGGGGCTCGTTCTGCAGGAGCTTCCCATGGTTTCACCCCGCGTTGCCGTGCTTGCGCTGTCGCTGCTGGTTTCCCCTGCATTCGCGCAGGCCCCGCCGGCCAACCTGCCCGCGCCCATCGCCGAACGCGCGGGACCGGACATCGCCGCACGCTCGCCATTGCACGCGCAGGTCCTGCTGGACCGCGCCAATTTCTCGCCCGGCCAGATCGATGGCGAAGTGGGCAGCAACCAGCGCCGCGCGGTGTCCGGCTTCCAGGCCGCACACGGGTTGACCGTCACCGGTGAACTGGACGATGCCACCTGGAAGGCACTGCAGGCCGATGCCAATGCGCCGCTTGCCAGCTACACGCTGACTGCCGAGGACGTGGCCGGTCCGTTCCAGCCGGTGCCGAAGGGCCCCGCCGCCCAGGCAAAGCTGAAGGCACTGGGCTACGGCAGCGTAGAGGAAGCCTTGGGCGAGCGCTTCCACGCCTCGCCCGAACTGCTGAAGGCGCTCAACCCCGGCGTTGACCTAGGCAAGGCTGGCAGCCGCATCCAGGTGCCGAACATCGCCCCGACACCACTGCCGAAGGCGGCCAAGGTGGTGGTCGACAAATCCGATTCCACCCTGCAGCTGCTTGATGCAGCGGGCAAGGTCATCGCGCAGGTGCCGGTGTCGTCGGGCAGCCAGCACGATCCGCTGCCGATCGGTGAATGGAAGATCCTTGGGGTGTCGCGCGACCCGACGTTCCACTACAACCCGAAGCTGTTCTGGGATGCGCGCAAGGGTGAGAAGAAGGCCACGCTGCCGCCGGGCCCGAACAATCCCGTGGGCCGGGTCTGGATCGACCTGTCCAAGCCGCATTACGGCCTGCACGGCACGCCCGAACCCGGCCATGTGGGCAAGACCGAATCACATGGCTGCGTGCGCATGACCAACTGGGATGCGCTGCGCGTGGCCGATGCGGTGGATACCTCGGTACCCGTCGTGATGCAGGAGTGAGGCGATGCGTCTTTCGCAGCTGATCGTACTGGGCGTGCTGCTCGGGCTGGGTGCCGGCTGGTGGCTGCGCCGCGATGCGGGTGAGCCGGTGGCGGTTGCCCGGCCCGCAGCTCAACCTGCGGTGGCCGCGGTGGCCGCGGCGCCGCCGGCTGCGGCTTCAACGCCGCACGCGGACGCCCCGGTTCCCACGACCGTGCCCCCGTCCAGCGCCAGCGATGCGCCAACCGGCCTGCTGCTGCCGGTGCAGGGCATCCAGGCCTCGCAGCTGCGCGACACCTTCACCGATGCACGCAGCGAGGGCCGCGTGCACGATGCCATCGACATCATGGCCGACGCCGGCACGCCGGTGCTGGCGGTGGCCGATGGCACGGTGGAAAAACTGTTCGACAGCGAGCGCGGCGGGCTGACGATCTACCAGTTCGAGCCCAGCGGCCGCTGGTGCTACTACTACGCCCACCTGCAGCGCTATGCCGATGGCCTGGCCGAAAAGCAGGTCATCAAGCGTGGTGAGGTGATCGGCTATGTCGGCAGCACCGGCAATGCCAGCGCCGATGCCCCGCACCTGCATTTCGAGGTGCATGTGCTGGGGCCGGAAAAGCAGTGGTGGAAGGGCGAATCGATCAACCCGTTTCCGTTGCTGCAGGCGGGGCGCTGACGCGTCGGCACCCGTTTCGCTCAGAGGCCTGAGGCAACACGCACCGCATCACAGGCCTTGATCAGGTCCTCCACCAGGCGGCCGCTGACATCGAGTTGGCCCTCGTACTCGGCGATGTTGCGCTGCTGGTGGCACTTGTCGAGCACTTGTCGAGCACGCGCCATACTTCCGGACCCACGCCCAGCGTGTGCTTGAGCGACTGGAACACGATGTACCGATTGCTGGGCCGCAACCCCTGCGCACGAAGCGCGGCCAGGCTCAGGGCGTGCGCGGCGTTGTAGGCAAGGTCGAAGCGGCTTTCCAACGACAGCGTGGCATTGCGTGCGTCACGCAGCCGCGCAAGGCCCGAGCGCTGCAGCCCTTCGATCTCGTGCGGATCGGGCGGTTCGGCGGTAAGCGGTTTACCCGCCCCGACCAGATTCTGCAACGGCGAGGTCATCCATTCCTCCAATCACCCAGATCTTGGGTTGTTCCAGGACACGCTGCAGAAAGGCATTACCTTTGCGCAGGCGCTCGTTCAATTCGTCATGCGTGTACAGCGTTGGGTTCACCGGCCGTCCGAGGCGATCCTCCAAGGGATCGAGCACGGCCATCAACTCAGCATAGCCCAGCGTATCGGAGACCAGCAGCAGATCGATGTCGCTGTGCGCGCTGTCGGTGCGCTTGGCCACCGAACCGAAGACGAAGGCCAGTGCAATCTGATCCTGCAGCGGTTGCAGCGCCTCGCGCAGCGGCTGCGCCAGGCCGATGGTCTTGTGCACCAGCGCCACCAGTTCGGCATGGATGGGAGAGCCGGCAAACGCGCGATAGCGCTTCTGGTTGCCGACCCTGCGTTGCTCGACCAGGCCGCTTGCGACCAGCTTGGCCACTTCGCGTTGCACGGCACCAGAGCCGACACCGCTGCCGCTGATCAGCTCGGAAATACTGAAGTCACGACGATCCTGCCCGAACAGCAGGGCCAGCACCCGCTGCTGGGTCTGGGTGAACAGCGCGTCGGCCAGCCCGATGGGGCCGGTGGAAGACACATTGGCAGCTCGAATACCCATATTGGGCATTATCGTACCCATATTGGGCATTTTGCAAGTGGCCTGCCCCGCCGGGGATGGCCCGGCGCTAGCGTGCCCGGCGACGGCGTTGCCACCCCCGCAGGGCGATGCTGGCCGTCGCCAGTCCGCCACCCGCGATCAGCAGCAGCAGCGCCACCGGCTGCCAGAAGAAGAACGGCCACAGCCACAGGTAGTCCAGGTCGGTCAGCTTCAGCACGTCCATCGGCGGCAGCAGGTCCACCGAGGCCGCACGGCCGGCCAGCGCCGGATCGACCTCCAGCACGGTCAGCCGCAGCGAGGAACGGCCGCGCGGCAGTGCATCACCGCGGCCATAGCCGAAGTACGAGGCGGCGAACCGGTCCCGCTCGACCGATTCCAGTGCGCGGGTGGTTTCCAGTTCGGGTGCGCCCGAGCGTGTCTTCGCGCGGAACTCGGTACGGTCAGTCGGCGTATCCGCGCGCAGCCGCACTTCCGGATCGATCGCAGGATCGGCGCCCTCATCCACATAACGCAGGCGCAATCGCAGCGGGTCGTTGATGAAGCGGTAGACCGTGATTTCGGCCGTCGCACCCGGCTGCAGCATTAGCGGCAGGCTCTGCGTGCGCGAGGCCAGGTAATTGGCGAGCGCGCCCAGCACCAGCACGATGCAGGCCAGCGTCCACAGGGTCCACAGCAGCCACAGGGTTACCCGTGCGACCGTCTCGCCCTTCATGCCGAAGTCTCCGTCATCGCTGCGCGTCCCTGCCGGCTGTGCCGCCACAGTACCGAAAACGAAAAAGCCCCGCTTGCGCGGGGCTTTTCCTGTCACCTACGCCGGGCATGGCCCGGCGCTACCAGTGCGCTTCCGGGCTTGGCCCGGCGCTACCTCAGGCGAACGGATCCTGCAGGACCATGGTGTGGTCGCGGTCCGGGCCGGTGGACACGATGCTGATCGGGCAACCGGCCAGCTCTTCCAGCGAACGCAGGTAGGCGCGTGCGGCCGGCGGCAGCTCGTCCCAGTTCGTGATGCCGTGGGTGTTCTCGCTCCAGCCCGGGAACTCCAGGTACACCGGGGTGCAGTCTTCCCAGCCCTGCGCGTCCAGCGGCGCGTACTCGGTGCGCTTGCCGTTGTATTCGTAGGCGATGCAGACCTTCAGCTTTTCCATGCCGTCCAGCACGTCCAGCTTGGTGATGCACAGGCCGCTGATGCCGTTGATGGCCACGGCGCGCTTCAGCGCGACGATGTCCATCCAGCCGCAGCGGCGCGGGCGACCGGTGGAAGCACCGTATTCGGCGCCGCGGTCGCGGATGCCCTGGCCGATTTCATCGTCCAGCTCGGTCGGGAACGGGCCGCCGCCGACGCGGGTCGCGTAGGCCTTGGCGATGCCCAGCACGTAGTCGATCGAATCGGCGCCGACGCCGGAACCGGCCAGCGCGCCACCGACGGTGGTGTTGGAGCTGGTGACATACGGGTAGGTGCCGTGGTCGATGTCGAGCAGGGCGCCCTGCGCGCCTTCGAACAGCACGCGCTTACCCTGCTTGCGCAGGTCGTGCAGGATGCCGGCCACGTCGGACTTCATCGGCTGCACGTATTCGCCGAAGGCCAGTGCTTCGTCGAAGGTCTTCTGGAAATCGACCGCATCGGTGTTCAGATACTTGGTCAGCACGAAGTTGTGGTAGTCCAGCGCGGTGCGCAGCAGCTCTTCCAGCTGCTTGGGGTAATGCAGGTCGGCGATGCGGATACCGCGACGCGCCACCTTGTCTTCGTAGGCCGGGCCGATGCCGCGACCGGTGGTGCCGATCGCCTTGCCGCCGGCAGCGCGTTCGCGCGCCTGGTCCAGGGCGATGTGGTACGGCATGATCAGCGGCGCGGCCGGGGAGATCTTCAGGCGCGAACGCACTTCGACGCCGGAGGTTTCCAGCTCGGCGATTTCCTTCTGCAGCGCGGCCGGCGAGATGACCACGCCGTTGCCGATCAGGCACAGCGCGTCATCACGCAGGATGCCCGACGGGATCAGGTGCAGGACGGTCTTCTTGCCATTGATGACCAGGGTGTGGCCGGCATTGTGGCCGCCCTGGAAGCGCACCACGGCGCCGATTTCCTCGGTGAGCAGATCGACGATCTTGCCCTTGCCTTCATCGCCCCACTGGGCACCCAACACTACGACAGACTGACCCATGACGGGCTCCTCGATTTGTTGCGGCCATCGGGGCCGCGGACGGGTAAACCGTGGCGGGGCTGGCCAGCACCTGGATGGCGGCTCCAAACGGGGAGCGGCCGGCGATGGAAGGCCCAGACACGGAAAAAGCCGAACGGGGAGGCCCGTCCGGCTTTTGTGCATTATCCGGGTTTCCGGGGTCCGGTGCCACCTTTCCGACGGACGGCTTCACCGGCCGGTCAGGCCGGCGTCTCATGTAGAGCCGAGCCCATGCTCGGCTGCCTTCCCGCCGCTGCGCGGCGCCGCCCGAGCATGGGCTCGGACGCTACAGGGCGGGGTTCAGTGCCGAGCCCACCACAGCAGGCTCAGGCCGGCCAGCAGCACCAGGCCGCCGAAGCTGCGCAGGGCCGGGCTGGGCAGGTCCAGCAGGCGCTCCGCCATGCGCTTCCAGGCCAGCGGGGCGACAAACAGCAGCAGGCCTTCCAGCACGGCCACCAGGCAGATGGCCGCGAACAGATCTTTCATGCAGGGCACTCCGGAAAAAACACGGGGCCCGGCATCTTGCCGGGCCCCGTGGGATCTTGCCGAACGACTCAGCGGTCGTTCTTGAGGTACTGCAGGAACGGGTCGTTCTTGTCCAGGACGATCACGCCGTTGCCGTCGGTCATGGAGCCACGGTAGGCCTCCAGGCTGCGGTAGAACGCATAGAACGACGGGTCGGCGGAGCCGGCCTTGCCGTAGATGCGGGCCGCATCGGCATCGCCTTCACCGCGCAGGCGCTGGGCATCGCGCTCGGCTTCGGCGATCAGCACGGTGCTGTCACGGTCTGCCTGGGCACGGATGGTCAGCGACTGCTCCTCGCCCTCGGCGCGCAGCTTGGCGGCTTCCTGCTTGCGCTGTGCGCGCATGCGCTCGTACACGTCGTTGATCACCTGGCTGTCGGTGGGCAGGTCGACCTGCTTGATGCGCAGGTCGATCATCTGCATGCCCAGCCCAGACACCGCTTCGTTGATGTCCTTCAGCTGCGCGGCGATCAGCTCGCTGCGGTCGCCGGACACCAGCTGCTGCAGGGTGCGCGAGTTGATCTGGTTGCGCAGCGAATCGGTGATGATCGGCTGCAGGCGGGCATTGGCCACGCGCGGGTCACCACCGGTGGCACGGAAGTAGTCGCCCACGTTGGAGATGTAACCCACGGCGAAGAAGTCGACGCTGACGTCCTTCTGCTCGGCGGTGAAGTAACGCGCCGGTGCCGTGTCCAGCACCTGGAAGCGGCGGTCGAACACGCGCACGGTTTCCACCACCGGCACCTTGAAGTGCAGGCCCGGCTTGATGTCCGAACGCACCACCTTGCCCAGGTTCAGGACCATGGCGGTCTGGTCCTCACGGACCACGTAAACCGAACCCAGCAGGGCCAGCAGGGCCGCCACGACGACGGCAATCCAGATAGAACTTCTCATCGGCTGCCCTCCTCACGGCCGCTCGGACGCCCGGTCGGGCGGGCCACCGGCCGGCCCGGATCACGGGAAACTTCGGTTGCGGTACCCGGCAGCGACGGCATCACCACATCCGGATTCGGCACCGGGGCCGGGGCCGAGGCGCCCGGACGGGTGTCGCCGGTCATCGGCACGTAGATCAGCTGGCGACCATCACCACCGATCACCTTGCGGTTCTCGCTCAGCACCTGCTGGACGGTTTCCAGCCACAGGCGCTTGCGGGTCACTTCCGGGGCGTCCTTGTACTGGGCCTGCAGCAGGCTGAAGCGCTGTGCGTCACCCTCGGCCTTGGACACCACGGCCTGCTTGTAGCCTTCGGCGGTGGTACGGGCACGCGAGGCCTGGCCTCGGGCTTCCGGCACGACCTTGGCGGCGTAGGCCTGGGCTTCGTTGATCAGACGTTCCTTGACCTGCTGGGCACCGTTGACCTCGTCGAAGGCCGGCTTGACCTCCTCCGGCGGACGGGCGTCCTGCAGGGTCAGGCCGGTCACGGTCAGGCCGGTCTTGAAGGCACCCAGCAGCGTCTGCAGACGCTCCTCGGCGGCAACGGCCAGCGGGCCACGGTTGTTCAGCACCGAATTGAGGTCGGCGCGACCGACTTCCTCGCGCACCGCGCTCTGCGCGGACTGTTCCAGCACCTGGTCGGCATCGACGGTACCGAACAGGTACTGCTGCGGATCATCGATGCGGTACTGCACGTTGAGCGAGACGTTGACGATGTTCTCGTCGCGGGTCAGCACCGGCACCTGGATCGAGAAGGTCTTGATCTCGGTGGCATTGACCTTGGTGACCGATTCAATCGGCCACGGCAGCTTGAAGTTCGGGCCCGGGGTCAGGATCCGCGAGAACTGGCCGAAGCGCAGCACGACGCCTCGTTGCTGTTCGCCAATCAGCTGGAAGCTGGAGAACAGCACCAGCAACACCACCGCCGCCGCCACCCAACGCAGGATGCCGCCATCGAACAGGTCCTTCAGCGGCCCGGGCAGACCGCCCCAGCCACCACCATTGCCACCGCCACGCGACCCGAACGGCCCGCGTCGATTGTCCTCGGGGCCTTGTCCGCCCTTGTTGCCGCCGGGTGTATTCCAGGCCATGCACGCTCCATCAATATGTGGGCTGCGGCGCGGGCCCTTCCCGCGGCGCCAGCCGTGAATCTTCACCGATCATACAAGATGGGGCGGACTGGCAGGTTTGAAAGGGCCACGACCGGGTAAGGTGGCGTTTTCCTCGAAGTCAGGCAGCGCCGATGGCCCCCACCACCCCGTTCACCGCCTTCCGGATCGAAAACGACGATGCCGGCTACCGCAGCGGCCTGGTCCAGCTGGGCGTGGGCGACCTCAGCCCTGGCCAGGTGCTGATCCGCGCCCACTGGTCCTCGGTCAACTACAAGGACGCTCTGGCCGGTACCGGCAAGGGCAAGATCCTGCGGCGCTTCCCGCTGGTCGGTGGCATCGACGTGGCCGGCACCGTGGTCGCCTCCAGCGATCCGGCCTGGCGCGAGGGCGACGCGGTGCTGGCCACCGGCTGCGGGCTCAGCGAGACCCGTGACGGCGGCTACAGCCAGTACGTGCGGTTGGAATCGCGCGCGGTCATCGCCCAGCCTGCCGGCCTGAGCCCGCGCGAAGCGATGGTGCTGGGCACGGCCGGCTTCACCGCCGCCTTGGCCTTGCTGCGCCTGCAGGACAACCGGTTGACCCCGGGACACGGCCCGCTGGCGGTGACCGGCGCCACCGGCGGGGTCGGCGCGCTGGCCGTGGACATCTTCAGCCGTGCCGGTTACGACGTGCATGCGATCAGCGGCAAGCCGGAGCAGGCCGCCTTCCTGCACGACATCGGCGCCGCCGAGGTGCTGCCGCGCGAAGCACTGGCCGATACCGCGCCGCTGCAGTCGGCGCGCTTCGGCGGCGGCCTCGACAATGCCGGTGGATCGATGCTGGCCAGCCTGCTGGCGCAGACCGTGCCCTATGGCAGCGTGGTCAGTGCCGGCCTGGCCGCCAGCCCGAAACTGGAGATGACGGTGATGCCGTACATCCTGCGTGGCGTGTCGCTGCTGGGCGTGTCCTCGGCCAGCGCACCGCGCGACCTGCGCGAAGCGGTGTGGGCGCGACTGGGCGGCGCGTGGAAGCCTCAGCACCTGGACCGCATCTGCACCGCCGAGGTCGGCCTGGCGGACCTGCCAGGTGTGTTCGAACGGATGCTGGCCGGTGGCTCGCTGGGCCGCACGGTGGTGCGGATCGACTGAACGTCGCAGGCAGGCGACGGACGGCAGCGGCCGTGTTCCCACCCGCAATGTGCCCGCACTACACTGCGGGCATGACACGGGGAACAACATGGCACGCATTCTGATCGTCGACGACTCACCGTCGCAGCTGTTGGGGATACAGCGCATCGTCGAGAAACTCGGGCACCAGATCCTGACCGCCACCGATGGCGCGGCCGGGGTGGAAACAGCCAAGGCCGAACTGCCCGACCTGGTGCTGATGGACGTGGTGATGCCCAACCTCAATGGTTTCCAGGCCACCCGCACGCTCGCCCGCGACCAGGCGACCCGGCATATTCCGGTGATCCTGGTGACCACCAAGGACCAGGACACCGACCGCATGTGGGGCATGCGCCAGGGCGCCAAGGCCTACATCACCAAGCCGTTCTCGGAAGACGAACTGTCCGAGGTGCTGGAGCGCGTGTTCGCCGGCCAGGGCTGAGACGAGTTTTGTAGAGTCGAGCCATGCTCGACTGCTGTTGGTTACGGCAGTCGAGCATGGCTCGACT
>NZ_QETL01000056.1:0-25106 GCF_003105135.1 Stenotrophomonas sp. SPM
CTCGCCCGCCGGCTGGCCACTGGCCACCGCACCAGCTTCGGCGGCAGCGGCCGCCTCGGCTCCGGGCTGGTCGCCGCCGCCTTCCTGCGCGCCGCGGCCGACAAATTCAATCCGCACGCGCTCGCCTTCGGCACCGGCGTCGTCCGGCGCGGTGGTGCGGATCACCGCCACCCACAGCAGCAACAGGAAGAACAGCAGGTGCAGCAGCGCGCTGACCACCGCCGAGGTCCAGCGCATCCAGCGCTGGTCACGCGGGGCCGGCTCCCATCCCTGCCACAGCAGGCGCCGCGCCGCCCCCCACGGGCTCAAGGCCGGCAGCAGCCCGGGGCGTCCGGGCAATGGGCGTGGCAGCAGCACCGCGATCACGTCGCTGGCATGGAACGGCCGCGCGATCGGCTTCAGCGAGCGCAGCCAGATCGCCCAGCCATAGGGCAGGCGCGTGCGTTTTTCGAGGATGAGAGGGTGCTGCTGGCGCGCCAGCAGCAGATCGATCAGTTGCTCGGCTCTGGGCAGAGGCACGCGTTGGCGATCAGGCGGCGTTGCCGCGGGGGATGTACGGCGCGTGGCCGCTGTCATGGTCGGTCGCGTCGCGCACGGCGGTGACGCCCGGCACGCGGCCCATCAGGGTCTTTTCGATGCCCTGCTTGAGCGTGACGTCGGCCATGCCACAGCCCTGGCAGCCGCCGCCGAAGCGCAGCAGCACCACGCCATCGGCCGAGACTTCCTGCACGGCGACCTTGCCGCCATGCGAAGCGAGCTGCGGGTTGACTTCGTTTTCCACCACCCAATGCACGCGCTCGACCAGCGAGGCGGCCTCGCCGGGCGCTTCGCCCTTGATGCGCGGGGCCTTGATGGTCAGCTGCTGGGTGCCTGCGGTGCCGGGAACGATGTCGATCTCGGCACCGTCGAGCCAGCCCACGCTGAGCGCGTCGACATAGAGGGTGAAGCCATCGCAGTCCACGGCCCACTCGTCACCGAGCAGGTCGCTGGGTTCGGCGAACTCCAGGCGGGCGTCTGCGCGCGGCGTGCCGGGATCGACGGCGCTCAGGCGCACGCCCATGCCGGGCACGCCCTCGCGTTCGATCAGCTTGCGGAAGTGGGTCTGGGCAGTGTCGGAGATCTGGATCATCAGGCTATTCTAGCCAAGTCAGCGCCGGTCGCTCATTCGGTTTATACACCGGCCGGCGCATTGTTCAGTCAATTCGAGGTGGAGGAACCCATGTCCGACCTGATTCCGCTGGCACAGGCGCGTTGCGTGCCGCGCAAGGGCAGCGACCACAAGCTGGGCGAAGCGCGCCTGGCCGAACTGCTGCCGCAGGTGCCGGGCTGGGAACTGGCCGAGGCCGGCCAGGCGCTGGTGCGCACGTTCCGCTTCAAGGATTACTACGCCACCATGGCCTTCGTGAACGCGCTGGCCTGGATCGCCCACCACGAGGACCACCACCCGGACCTGGGCGTGCACTACGACCGCGCCGTCGTGCGCTATTCCACCCACGACGTGGGCGGGCTGAGCGAGAACGACTTCATCTGCGCGGCCAAGACCTCGGCCCTGACGGAGCACGTGAAATGAATGTTCGACTGCTGAGCCTGTCCCTGCTCGCCGCCACCGGCCTGGCGGGCTGCGGTTCGTCCGAGCCGCCGGCACCGCCGGCCGCGCCGCCCACCGAGGTGGCCGCGGTGAAGACCCCGCCGCCGCAGTACCCGATGGAGCTGGCCTGCACCGGCGTGGGCGGCACCAGCACCTTCAAGGTCACCATCGGCACCGATGGCCGCCCCAGCGAAGTCCTGCTGCTGACCGGCGCCGGCAACGCGCAGCTGGATGACCTGGCCAGGACCGCCGTCCAGGCGTGGGAGTTCAAGGCCGCCACCCGCAACGGCCAGGCCGTGCCCGCCACCATCCAGGTGCCGGTCAGCTTCAACCCGCCGCAGCCGAAGCCGGACCAGTGCTTCGCCATTGAAGAGCGGATGCGCCGCGGCGGCTGAAGGCCGACGTAGCGACCAGGCCAGCCGACGCCCGCCGTGCCCCCGCCGCCCCGTCCTGACCCGGGGCGGCTGCTGAATGACCAGGAACGCGTCGGTAAATGCTGCAGATCTCCCCGGAAAACTTCTGGATCGCGCTCGCGGTCACCCTCGCCGCTGGCCTGGCTACGGCCATCGGCAGCCTGCTGGTCCTGTTCTCGCGCCGCCCGAGCCCGCGCCTGCTGGCGTTCGGCCTGGCGTTTGCCGGCGGCGCGATGGTGTACGTCTCGCTGTCGGAAATCCTGAACAAGTCGATCGAATCGTTCGCGCTGGCCTACGGCGCGCGCGGCGGCTTCACCTGGGGCACCATCGCCTTCCTGCTGGGCGTGCTGGCGATCGTGGCCATCGACCATCTGATCCCGAACCCGCACGAGACGCTGGATTCAAAGGAACCTGCGTTCCGCGACAACAACAAGGCCTACATCAAGCGGGTCGGCCTGCTGACGGCCGTGGCGATCACCGCGCACAACTTCCCCGAAGGCCTGGCCACCTTCTTCGCGACGGTGGAAAGCCCGTCGGTGGGCATGCCGCTGGCCTTCGCCATCGCCATCCACAACATCCCCGAGGGCATCGCCATCGCGGTGCCGGTGTACTTCGCCACCCAGAGCAAGCTGCACGCCTTCATGGCCAGCCTGCTGTCGGGTCTGGCCGAGCCGGTGGGCGCGGTGCTCGGCTACTTCCTGCTGAAGGGCTCGCTGTCGCACGCCACGTTCGGCTGGGTGTTCGGGCTGATTGCCGGGGTGATGGTGTTCCTGGCGCTGGATGAACTGCTGCCGGCGGCCAAGCGCTATGCCAAGGGCCACGAGACCGTGTACGGGCTGGTGGCGGGCATGGGCACGCTGGCGATCAGCCTGGTGCTGTTCAAGTGGTGAGGGATTTGCGCGCAGCCCCGTAGAGTCAAGCTTGCTCGACTGGCTTTCTGCGCAACCCGGCAGAAGAGCAGTCGAGCGTGGCTCGACTCTACAAGAGCTCCTTACTTCAGCCGTTCGAGCGCTTCCACCAGCTCGTCGGCCAGCGGTGCGTTCAGCACGTACGGGGTCTTGCCGGCGTCCAGCGCGAACTCCAGCGAGGCCGCATGCAGGAACAGGCGCTTCAGCCCGATCTGCTCACGAAGCCGCTTGTTGACCGCCGGATCGCCGTATTTGTCGTCACCGGCCACCGGATGACCCAGATGCTGGGCATGCACGCGGATCTGGTGGGTACGGCCGGTCTCGATGCGCACTTCGCAGTACGAATGGCCACCCTTGCGCTCCAGCACCCGGAAGTGGCTGATCGATTCCTTGCCGATCGCGTTGACCTGCACGTGGCGCTCGCCACCCTGGCGCAGGCCCACGTGCAGCGGCGCGTCGACCGTCATCACGCCGTCGGGCATGCGGCCGGCCAGCAGGGTCAGGTAGCGCTTGCGGATGCCGGCACCGTGGTCTTCACGCAGCAGCGCCTGCAGCTCGCTCAGCGCCGAACGCTTCTTGGCCACGATCAGCAGGCCCGAGGTGTCGCGATCCAACCGGTGGACCAGCTCCAAGGTCTGCCCCGGGCGCAGGGCACGCAGGGTCTCGATGGCGCCGAAGCTGATGCCGCTGCCGCCGTGGCTGGCCACGCCGGTCGGCTTGTTCAGGGCCAGCAGGCGCGCATCTTCGAAGACGATGGCCTGTTCCAGGCGGCGCATGAAGGACTCGGGCGGACCCGCCTTGTCTCCTTCCTCGGTGAGACGAACCGGCGGCACGCGCACCTCGTCGCCCGCTTCCAGCTTGCGTTCGGCCTTGGCGCGACCGCCATTCACGCGGACCTGGCCGCTGCGCACCAGCTTGTAGACCAGGCTGCGCGGGGCGCCCTTGAGCTGGCCCAGCAGGAAATTGTCCAGGCGCTGGCCCGCACGGTCCTCGGGAACGGTGATCATGCGCACGGAAGGCTTGTCGCCAGCGGGCTTGGTGGGGTCTGATGCAGTCATCTGGCTGTTTATTCTGTTACACTCGGGGGGCGAGATAAGGGATTGATTTTGTTGGAAGTTACTCAGGGCCAGAAGCCCAGCTTCCGACGAATCCGGCACAGTGCGCGACCACCGCCCGCGGGGCGGCCATGTTAGCGGCTCACCGGCCTTCCCGGCCATCGCCGGATGCCTGACACGCAACCGTGCTGAACATGTCCCGTGTGGCGCTCCAGCCTGGCTGACAGCTGCCTCCGGCCCTGCAACACCCCAAAACCAGAAAAGTGAAGCGCTCCCGCGGCCTGCCGTGGTGTCGTAGCGCTGGAAACCCAAGCCGCCCTCCCCGCGCATGCGCGAATGGGCGGTGAACCGTGTCCAGAGGCGAAACCCCATGGCGTTCCGCGCGGTAGCCGCTTGCGAGGAACGCAACAATGAAGCGAATGCTGATCAACGCCACGCAGGCCGAAGAACTGCGTGTTGCCATCGTCGATGGCCAGTCGTTGTATGACATCGATATCGAGCAGCCGGCGAAGGAACAGAAGAAGTCCAACATCTACAAGGGCCGGATCTTCCGCATCGAGCCCTCGCTGGAAGCGGCCTTCGTCGAATACGGCGGTGGCCGCCATGGCTTCCTGCCGCTGAAGGAAATTTCCCGCGACTACTTCCAGGCCGGCGTCGACCACAACAAGGCCGGCATCCGCGAGCTGCTGAAGGAAGGCCAGGAAATCGTCGTCCAGGTGGACAAGGAAGAGCGCGGCAACAAGGGCGCCGCCCTGACCACGTTCATCTCCCTGGCCGGCCGTTACATGGTGCTGATGCCGAACTCGCCGAGCGCTGGCGGTGTCTCGCGTCGCATCGAAGGCGAAGACCGGGCCGCCCTGAAGGACGCCCTGGACAAGCTGAACATCCCCGACGACATGGGCGTGATCATCCGCACCGCCGGCGTCGGCCGCGATGCCGAAGAACTGCAGTGGGATCTGGATTACCTGCTGAACGTCTGGCGCGCCATCGCCGAAGCTGCCCTGAGCAAGCCGGCCCCGTTCCTGATCTACCAGGAATCGCGCCTGATCGTGCGCGCCCTGCGTGACTACCTGCGCGCCGACATCGGCGAGATCCTGGTGGACACCGAGGAGATGTACGAGCACGCCCGCGAGTTCATGCAGCAGGTGATGCCGCAGACCCTGCGCAAGCTCAAGCATTACAAGGACGACATCCCGCTGTTCAACCGCTTCCAGATCGAATCGCAGATCGAAGGCGCCTACGAGCGCAACGTGCGCCTGCCGTCGGGCGGCTCGATCGTGGTCGACCAGACCGAAGCGCTGACCGCCGTCGACGTCAACTCCTCGCGCGCCACCAAGGGCAGCGACATCGAGGACACCGCCTTCCAGACCAATCTGGAAGCGGCCGAGGAAGTGGCCCGCCAGCTGCGCCTGCGCGACCTGGGCGGCCTGGTGGTCATCGACTTCATCGACATGGCCTCCAACAAGCACCAGCGTGAGGTCGAGAACCGCCTGGCCAACGCGCTGAAATACGACCGCGCGCGCGTCCAGGTCGGCCGCATCTCGCGCTTCGGCCTGCTCGAAATGAGCCGCCAGCGCCTGCGCCCGAGCCTGGGTGAGTCCAGCCAGATCGTCTGCCCGCGTTGTGACGGCCACGGCCGCATGCGCAGCGTCGAGTCGCTGTCGCTGTCGATCATCCGCGTCGCCGAAGAGCATGCGATGAAGGAGAACACCGGGCAGGTGCTGGTCCAGGCCCCGGTGGAGATCGCCAATTACCTGCTGAACGAGAAGCGCAGCGCCCTGCGCGAGATCGAGCAGCGCCACGAAGCGCCGATCGTGATCGTCGCCGACGAGCAGCTGCACACCCCGCACTACAACGTGACCCGCCTGCGCGAGAACGAGCTGGGTGAAGACAGCAACAAGCCGAGCTACCAGCGTGGCACCCCGCGCAAGCTGCCGGTGCACGCTCTGACCAAGGGCCAGCTGAACATCCCGCCGCCGGCCGTGACCCAGGTCAAGCACACCGCACCGGCCCCGGTGCGCGCCGAAGCCGAACCCGTGGCCGCTCCGGCCCCGGCACCGGTCGCCGCTGCCCCGGCACCGGCCGCCAGTGGCGGCGTGGTGGGCTGGCTGAAGCGCATCTTCGGTGGCGAGCCGGCTCCGGCCCCCGCTCCGGCCCCGGCAGCCCGCCAGCCTCAGCAGGATGGCGGCCGCAGGGACCGCAACAAGGATCGCAACAAGGACCGCAAGGACCGTCGCGACGACAGCCGTGGCAACGGCGGCAACGGCAATGCGCAGCAGCAGAAGGACGGCGGCAACCGCAAGGACCGCGGTGAGCAGCGCAAGGATGGCCGCCAGGGCGGCAACAACAACGGCAACGCCCAGCAGCCGCCCCAGCAGGGCAAGCAGAAGGACGGCCAGCAGAAGGACGGCCAGCAACAGCCGCAGCAGCAGAAGCAGCCGCGCAACGAGCTGCAGGGCCAGAACCCGCAGCAGCAGCCGAAGCTGAAGCAGCCGAAGCAGCCACGCCCGCAGCAGGACGGCGAGAAGCCGACCGAGAAGCCGCAGCGCGCCGCCGCCGAAGCACCGGTCGACACCGCAACCGCGGCTGCCGCCGTGGCCGCGACCGTCGTCGCCGCCAACGCAGTGACCGCGCAGGAAGGCACCGCGCCGGTGGCACCGGCTGCACCGGTCGCCGACGTGGTGGTGGCTGATGCCGCACCGGTGGCCGATGCCACGGTGGCTGCAGGTACGGACGCCGACGCGGTTGCCGTGTCCGGCGAAGATGCTGCGACCGATGCCGCAGGCGAACAGGCAGGCGAAGGCGCGACCCGCCGCCGCCGTGGCCGTCGCGGTGGCCGTCGTCGTCGCCGTGGTGGCGCCGAGAATGCCGCCGGTACCGATGCCCTGGGCGATGACCAGGACGACGGTGACGAAGGCGATGACAACGACAGCGCTGACCAGGCTGCCGACACTGCCGCCGAGGCCGCTCCGGTCGCCGCCGCGCAGCCGTCGCGCTCGCAGCCGGAATTCGATTTCGATGACGAAGTCGAGCCGGTGGCCGTGGAAGCTGAGAAGCCCGCCCGTGCACCGGTCGCCGTTGCTGCTGCCGCCCCGGTGGTTGCCGTGAGCAGCGCCGTGGTCGAAGCCGTCGCTCCGCAGGAAGCGGCAGCCCCGGCACCGGTCATCAAGGCCGAGCCGGCCCCGCAGCCGGTGCAGACCAGCATGCTGGACCAGATCGACGCTGCAACCCCGGCCCAGCCGGAAGCACCGGTCGCTCCGGTGGCTGACGCCAAACCGGTTGTCGAGGAAGCTGCCCCGGTGGCCGCGCCGGCACCGGTGGTCGTCGAAGCCGCTCCGGTGGTGAACGTGGCTCCGATCGTCGAAGCCAAGCCGGTGATTGCTGAAGCCGCCCCGGTGGTGGAAGCCGCTCCGGTGGTGGAAGCGAAGCCGGTCGTCGAGGCCGCCCCGGTGGTCGAAACCGCACCGGTCGTCGAGCAGCCGGCAGCGCCGGTGGCCGTCGAAGCCGCGCCGGTCGAAGCCGCAGCACCGGTGGCCGAAGCCGTGGTGACGCCGTCGATCGACCCGGTGGCCGATGGCCATGCCGATTCGGCCAGCCAGGCCGCTGATGCCCAGGCATCGGACGAAGACGAAGAGGCCGCCAAGCGCACGCCGCCGGCGAACTGATCGTTCTTTGATCGCGTAGAACGAAACGGCGGGGATCGATGATCCCCGCCGTTTTTGCTTGTGCGTCTGCCGCCGCGCTGGTGGATGCCACGCCGATTCAACGCACGCGGATACACCCGTGCCAACCAAGGTTGGCACCTGCCATCACGTGAAACCCTGCGGGGTCAGCGTGCCGGGGCGAACTGCAGGCGGGTCCAGACCCCGTAGTGGTCCGACGCCCAGCGACCGCTGTCGTCGGGCTGGTCGAACAGGATCTTCGCTTCGCGCGCGACCATCCGGTCCTGCTGGAAGAAGATGTGGTCGATGCGAGAGGGCGCCTGGTAGTAGTGCCGGTTCAACGTACTCACACCGGTCAGGTCGGTGTTCACGTGCACGCTGCCGTAGCTGTCGCCGTAATGGCTGCGCAGCTCGCTCAGGTCGCCCGCATCCACCAGAGCGTTGAAGTCACCGGCGATCACCACCGGCGCACCGGCCGAGGTGTCGGTGATATAGCGCAGCAGGTCTTCCACCTGGCTTCGGCGGATGCCCTGGCCACGCTCGTCGCTGCGCTCGTTCAGATGCGTGGCATAGACGTTCACCGGCTGCCCGTCCACGTCGATGCGCAGGTGGGCCACGGTGCGGTAGTCATCCAGCGGCTGCAGCAGGTGCTCGCCGTGGGCCAGGATCGCCCGCCGGGTCAGCAGGGCGTTGCCATAGCGCTTGGGCGCGCCCACCGGATCAGTGGAGACGAAGACGTACTTGTAGCCGAGCTGGCTGGCCAGCCACTGCGCCTGGTTGCGCACGTTGCGGCGCTGGATCACTTCCTGCAGGGCGATGGCATCGGGCTGCAGGCGCTTGAGCTCGGCCACGATCGTGCGCCGCCGGGTCGGCCAGTCCTCGCGGTCATGGTGCAGGTTGAAGGTCACCATGCCCATTCCGGGTGCGGTCGATGACTCCACAACGGCGGGTTCACCCAACGGCTGCGCCACCGCCAGCTCCGACAACGCCAACGCGATTGCCAGCCCCAGGGCGCGCACTGCCACGCGCGCCCTCCCCTGCTTCAACGCCATGCTCACTGCCCCTTGCGTTCTGCGCGGCGCACCGCGCTTGGCACGTCGATCTCGATCCGTGCCGGCAGCTGGTGCACGCGCAGCTCGCGGTTGCTCCATTCGGCCGGCTCGCCATTGATGGTGGCCGCACCCGGTTCGCCGCTGTACGGCCACGGCAGCACGACGCCACCCGGCGGCGGCATCAGGCCCGGCTGCAGGTCCAGCACCAGCTGCTTGTCACTGCGCTGCAGGCGGTAGTTCAGCTGGCCCTGCGGCGTGCGCAGGCCCTGCACCGCGATGCCATCCCCCTGGAACCAGGCGGTGGGAATGCCGGCAGCCAGCACCAGCGCCTCATCGGCGTCGCGGTTGTAGGCGAACATGTCCAGTGCCGAGCGCACGAAGTCGGATGCCACCCAGGCATGCGGTAGGTCACCGACGAAGAACGGCGTGCGCGGCGTGCGCGAGACCACTTCGGCCCACTGGTTCCAGGCCTGCGGCGCGCGGTCCTTGAAGAAGAACTGGGTGGCCTGCCAGGCACGGTCGCGCCAGCCCAGGCGCACGAAGGCCGCCACGTTGCGCCACTCGTAGGGCGTGTAATCCTTCCATTCGCGCTTGCCATCACGGCGCGCGACGAACTCGGTCCAGTAGCGTTCGAAGGTCGCCTCCAGCGCCTCCTGCGGCAACCGGCCCTGCTCGCCACCCGGCGCCAGCGCGATGGTGGTGGAGGTGGCATCGAAATCACCCAGCTCGGCGGAACCGGGCAGATAGTCGATCCTGTGCTGCTGCATGGCAGACAGCAGCGAGGACTGCAGGTCGTCGCGGAACTGGTCGCGCGACTCGCTGATCTGCATGGCTTCGAGCTTGCCCAGCTGGGCGGCCACCTGTGCGGCATCCTTGTAACCGCGCAGTGCCCAGAAGTTGTCCCAATACGAGTGCATCGGCTTGGCAGAATAGCCTTCGTGGCTGATCGAGGCCGGCATCATTCCGTAGAAGGCGGGATTGCGCGCGCGGTTCTCTTCGGTGCGCTCGCTGGCGCGCAGCTGCTCCATGTAGCTGTAGGCACCCTGCACGTGCGGCCACATCAGCTCGAGGAAAGTGCCGTCGCCGGTGTAACGCCAGTACTCGGCGATGTTGTAGATCAGCTCGCCATGGCTGTCGTTCTCCGGCACCGGGTCGCTGCCGCGGGCATCGACGCAGCACGGTACCTTGCCGTTCTCGAACTGGAACGGCGCATACCAGGTCACGTAATCGCGCACGGCATCGCTGCGGCCCATGCGCAGCAGGCCTTCGGAAATCATCGCGCCATCGCGGATCCAGCTGCGCGCGTACGAACGCGTGCCCGGCTGCAGGCGCGGGCCGACACGCGAGATCAGCATGTGCGCCACCGCGGTCCGCAGGGTTTCCACCAGCGGCTGGCCCGCCGCGGGCACCTGCAGGCTGACCACGCCCAGCTTGTCGCGCCACATCACTGCGACCTGCTGTTGCGCCTTGGCCACGTCCAGCGCCTGCGGCTTCCAGCCGCCGGTCTGCGGCAGCACCACGGCCACCTCGCGGCTCTGCCCGGGTTCGAGCTTGATCGTGTACAGCAGGGCGCCGGAAGCCAGGCCCGTGGAATCCTTCACCGCCGTGGTCGTCGGGAACTTGCCTGAGGCCAGGTGCATCGCATCGAGCTTGCCGTCGAACGTGGTGGCGAAGCGGGCGTCCGGGGCCTGCAGCGGGTAAATGCGCGGCTCGCCGTTGACGCGCACCAGCTGATCGCCCACGTCCAGCGCTTCGATGCGACTGAAGCCACCGGTGGTGTTGAGGAACTGGGTCGGCGGGTTGACCTGCCAGGGCCGGATCGCCAGCGCCAGGGTGTATTCGTGGGCGACCTTGTCCGGGTTGCTCAGGCGGTAGCGGCCGATCAGCTGGGCGCGGTCGGGCGTGCCCTGCACGAAGCTGGTCACCGACAGGCCGGCCTTCTCATGCACCCAGTCGACTGTGGCGATGGGCAGGTAACGGTCCTGCAGCGACTGCGTGGCGGCCACGCTGGACCAGTCCAGCAGCTTGCCGTCCAGGCGGATGAACGGCTCGATGCTGAAGCTGCCCTTGGCCGGCTCCAGCGCGCCATCCTCGCTGATGAGGGCCTGTTCCTGGCCGCCATCGAGGCCGAGCAGGGTCCAGTACGGCTGCTCGCCGACGTAGGCACGCGGCAGCGAACCGCGCGGCAGGTCTGCGGCCACCGAGGACAGGAAGGCATTGGGCGTGGCCGCGAATGCCAGCGGCTTCAGCGCGATATCGCGGATGCCGTAGCGCCAGTTGGGCCCGTCTTCCAGGTCGAAGCGCACGTAGCGCGCATCGGTATCGGGCAGCGCCAGCCAGTCTCGGCCGCCACCACCACCGCTGACCTCGCGCACGGTGCGCCAGTCACGGCCGTCCTCGGAGGTGCGCACGACGTAACGGGTCGCCTCCAGGTTGGGCAGCCAGTCGATCACCGCGCCGCCGATCTCGCGGCTCTTGTGGAGGTCCAGGCTGATGGTCTGCTGCTTGACCCCGCCGCTGACCCAGAACGTATCGCTCTTGCCGTCGATCATGCGGTCCTGCAGCGCGGTGGCCGTATCGGCGATCACCGACGGCATCAGCGCCGAGTCATCCTGCGGCGGCAGGCCCTGCAGGGTCAGCTTGTCGAAGCACACGGTGCCGCGGCCACCGACCTTGCTGTAGATGGTGAACTCGACCGCCGCGCTGCGCGCCATCTCCTTTTCGGCCGACGGCCCCCAAGCCTTGTCGATCTGCCGGCGGCGGTATTCCACCGGCGTCCAGGCCTTGTTGAAGCTGTAGCCGGGGCGGTTGACCCACCAGACGTTGTCGCCGCTGGCATCGATCAGCTTGAACTGCAGGTCGTTGCGCGGGGAATCACCGCGCAGCTGGAACCCGAACCGGTAATTGGCCGGGTACTCGATGTTCAGCGCGCGGCGGATGCCCACATAGCCGGAAACCTTGTGGAAGTCGTAATCAAGGCACAGCGCGCGGCCGCCGCCGGCGCCGCTGACCGGCCGCAGCGAACCGCTGACCTGGTCGGACAGCACCAGCTTCCATGCGGTGATGTCGTCGAAGTCATCCAGCACCTTGGGCGCCGGCAGCGCCGGTGGTGCGGCGATCGCCAAGGAGGTCCACAACAGGCCCAATCCAACGGCGATCGCTCGCTTCATCCCTTGACGCTCCCCAGCAACAGACCTTGGATGTAGTACCGCTGCAGGACCAGGAACAGGGCCAGCACCGGAACCACGGTGACCACCGCGCCGGCCATCATCATTTCCACGTCCATGATGTGCTCGCGCGAGAGGGTGGCCAGCGCCACCGGCAAAGTGTAGTGCTCCTGGTCGGTCAAGACGATCAGCGGCCACATGAAATCGTTCCACGCGCCCATGAAAGTAAAGATCGCCAGGGTCACCAGCACCGGCTTGAGCATCGGCAGCACGATCTGGAAGAAGATGCGCAGCTCCCCTGCCCCGTCGATGCGGGCCGCTTCCAGCAGCTCGTCCGGGATGGAACGGGCGTACTGGCGCACCAGGAAGATGCCGAACACGCTGGCCAGCGCCGGCACGATCACGCCGCCGAAGCTGTTGACCAGGCCCAGCTGCTTCATCAGCAGGAACAGCGGCAGCATCGCCACCTGCGCCGGGATCACCAGCGCGGCCATCAGCACCTGGAACAGGCGTTCACGGCCGACGAAGTTCAGCTTGGCGAAGGCATAGCCGGCCATGGTGTTGAGCAGCAGCGAACCGAAGGTGATCGCCACCGACACCAGCAGGCTGTTGGCGAAGTTGCCGCCCATGCCGGTGCGCGCGAACAGCTCGGTGTAGTTGTGGGTGGTGACGTGCGAGGGCAGCAGCGGAGGCGGGAAATGGGTCGCCTCACCCTGCGGCATGAACGATACCGAGAGCATCCACAACAGCGGCGCCAGGCTGACCAGGGCCAGCACCAGCAACGCGCCATTGATCATCCACGGGTGCCAGCGCGACTGGCCGATCTCACGACTCATACCAACTGCCTCTTGCGGCCGAAACGCAGCATCACGGTGGTCACCGCCAGGATGATCAGGAACAGCAGGAACGCCACGGCAGAGGCGCGTCCCAGGTTCCACCACTTGAAGCCTTCCTCGAACATGAAATACAGCACGCTGACGGTGCTCTGCAGTGGGTCGCCGCGGGTCATGACGTACGGTTCGGCGAACAGCTGGAAGTAGCCGGACACGGTAATGACGCCGACCACCAGCAGCACCGGGCCGAGCATCGGCAGGGTGATGTGCAGGAACTGCTTCCAGCGCGACGCGCCGTCGATGCGCGCGGCCTCGTACAGGTCATGCGGGATGGCCTGCAGGCCGGCCAGGAAGATCACCATGTTGTAGCCGAAGTTCTTCCACACGGCGAACAGCATGATGGTGGGCATCGCCCAGTTGGGGTCGCCCAGCCAGTCGATCGGGCTGATGCCGATGTGGCCCAGGCCGTAGTTCACCAGGCCATAGCTGGTATGGAACAGGTAGCGCCAGATCACCGCCACCGCAACCAGGGTGGTCACCACCGGGGCGAACAGCGCGGTGCGGAACAGCGCCTTGAAGCGGGCGGCCGGCGCATTGAGCAGCATCGCCGCGCCCAGCGACACGCTGATCGACAGCGGGACGCCGATCACCACGAAGTACGTGGTGTTCCACAGCGACTTCCAGAACATCGGCGTCTGCAGCAGGTCGATGTAGTTGCCCAGCCCGACGAAGCGCAGGTTGGCGCCGTCAGCCAGCGCGTACAGGTCAAAGTCGGTCACGCTCAGGGCGAGCGCCGAGGCGACCGGCAGGCCGAAGAACACGCCCAGCACGATCAGCGAGGGGCCGGCGAAGATCCAGCCGGCGAGGGACGAACGTTTCATTGCGGGCTCCCGGCCGCGACTGCGCTGGTCGAGCCCGAAGGGGTCTCGCTGGGCTGCAGGCGTTGTTGTTCATGCATCCAGCGGCGCTTGGCCAGCACCTTGTCCACGCGCTGGTCCAGCTCTTCCACGGCCTTGTCCTGCGGCATGCCGCCACGCACCACCTTTTCGGTGACGATGCGCATTTCCTGCACGATGCGCTCCCATTCGAGCACCTTCGGCGTCGGCTTGACGCGCTCCAGCTGGTCACGGAACGCGGCGGCCAGCGGATCGTTGGCCAGCGACGGGGCGTTCCAGGTGCTGCGGCGCGGCGGCAGGTCACCGATGATGGAATGGAAACGGGCCTGGATTTCCGGGCGCGACAGGAACTCGATCAGCTTCCACGACGCTTCCTTCTGCTGCGACTTGCGGAAGATCACCAGGCTTGTGCCACCGGCGATGCCGGCGCCCGGACCGTCCGGGCCCGGCAGGGCGGCAGTGCCCCACTTCCCTTCCAGTTCCTTGGGCTGCAGCTTCTTGAACTCGCGGATGTTCCAGGGGCCGGAGATGTAGAACACGTTGAAGCCGCGGAAGAATTCATCCCAGACGTTGGAGATCTGCGTCTCGGACATCTTCGGCGCCCAGCCCTGCTCGAACATGTTGCCGTAGAAGGCCAGGGTACGACGGAAGCCGGGGCTGGAAAAGTTGCCACGGGTGTCGTCGTCACGCAGCAGCGGATCGGGCTGCTGCAGGGCCAGCGACAACTGCTGCTCGAACTCGTTGATCGGCATCAGCACCGCGTAGCGGTTTGGCCCCTGCTTCTTCTTGATCGCAGCCATCTGCTCGTCCCATTCCGCCCAGGTGCGCGGCGGATGGTCGAAGCCGGCCTGCGCCAGCAGGTCCTTGCGGTAGTAGATCAGGCGGGTATCGACGTACCACGGCACGCCCACCAGCTCGCCATGGATCACGTTGGTATCCCAGATGCCCTGGAAATAATCCTGCGGATCGACCACCGACGAATGCTGCACGAACGGCTGCAGCGGGGTCAGCGCGTTGAGTTCGGCGAACTCGGGCACCCAGGTGTTGCCGAGCTGGCAGACATCGGGCAGGCCGTCGGCGGCGAACGCGGTCAGCAGCTTTTCGTGCGCGGCCGTCCAGGGAATGTTCTGCACATCCACCTTGATGCCGGGGTTCTCGGCCTCGAACTCGTGGATGAGTTCGCTGACCACTTCGGCCTCGCGGCCCATCGCCCAGAAGCGGACCGTGGTGGTGCCCTGCTCGGTGCGCGCGCAGCCGGCCATGGCCAGTGCGGCCATCGCAGGCAGGGCCCAGCGTCGCAGGCGGTCAATCCAGTCTTGCACCTTGTTACTTCCCCTGGCCCGTGTTGCGGTTGGCATTGTTCTTCTGTTCCTGCGCGGCAGCCGCGCGTGATTCTGCGATACCGACCGCACGTGCCGCCGCGGCCTTCTCATCCTTCTCCAGCACCAGCGGCTGGAACGACCCTTCCGGGGCCAGCCAGCCACCGCTGAAACCGGCCCGTTCCAGGCCCTTGCGGATGTACGGGTTCTTCTTCATGACTTCCCAGACGAAGTCGTTGCGGTAGTTGGCGATCATCGTCAGGATCGGGCCCTGGTCGATGGCGATGTAATCGCTGGCCACCCAGCCGCGGTCCGGCACCATGCGGCCGGTCTTGATCGGGATGTCGTAGTTGAAGCTCGGGTTGAACGAATCCAGGAAGCCGTAGCTGGAATAGATGTAGTCGCCGTAGCGCTTGTGCATCTCCAGCGTGGCCGGGATCACTTCCTCGGGCGCGAACACGATCGAGGAGATCGCCGCGGTCGGGGCGATGGTGCCGTCATCGAAGTTCTCGCGCAGGCCGGCGCCGCGCGAGGAGTAATGGCGGAACTGGCGCTGCTCGCCACGATATTCCTGGGTGGTATTCTGCGGGCCGTCGCTGGCGGTCAGGCCCCAGACGTTCTCGCCGTAGTCCTTCCACTGCATCGGGTTGGCGATGGCGTATTCGCGGTGGGCCAGCGCGGCCGAGCGGCTGTTGAGGAAGTAGGTGCTGCCACGCTCGCGCATGTAGGCGTCCTGGATGTCGCGGAAGTCGATCCAGACGTGGCTGTACTGATGGCCGAACAACGGGCCGAAGGAGAGGTATTCCTGCCCCTGGTAGACGCCCCAGTCGTTGTCGTAGGTGCGGGTCCAGACCGTCCACGCATCCGGGCTGACCGGATGGCTGGGCGAGCCCAGGGCGAGGATGTAGACCATCATCGCCTCGTTGTAGCCCATCCAGTCGTGGTCGATGAAGCCGCTCTCAGGGAACCAGCCCATCGAGATCAGCGGCGCACGCTGCTGCAGCCACGGCCAGTCGACCTGCTTGTACAGCTGGTCGGCGATCTGCCGGATCTCCTTCTCGCGCGGGTCATCGCCATCGTAGTACGACTGGGCGAACAGCACGCCCATCATCAGCAGCGCGGTGTCGACCGAGGACAGCTCGACCCAGCTGTCGTAGCGGCGGCCTTCCTGCATGTCCAGGAAGTGGTAATAGAAGCCCTTGTAGCCAGCCTTGCCGGTGCGCTGCGGGCCCATCGGCACGTCGCGGAAGAACTTCAGCGTGGTCAGGGTGCGGTCGATCGCCTGGTTGCGGCTGACCCAGCCGTTCTCGATGCCGATCGGGTACGCGGTCAGGGCGAAGCCGACCGAGGCGATGCTGGCGAACGGACGCGACGGGTAGCGGTCCGGGGTCAGGCCGTTGAGTTCGTTGGTGGTGTCCCAGAAGAACTGGAACGTACGGCGCTCGATGTCATCGAACAGCGGCGGCAGTTCCGGCTTCATCGGCCGCGGCGGCGCATCGGCTTCCAGCAGGATCACCGGCGGCTTCGGCTTGGCAGGCGCCTGCTGGGCCGGTTTGCAGGCGGCGATGGCCAGGGTCATCGCAGCGGCGGTCAACAGGTGGCGTGCCTGCATGGCGCGGGTCCTCCGGAAAACTGATCGATCGGAAAGCATAACGTCCAATGGCCTGAAATCGTTTACAAACCGAACTCAAAAAAAAACACGCAGCGTGGTCGCGGAACTGCTGCCATTGCCCAGTCCCCTGCCCCGTCATCGATACGGCGCAGGGGGCTGGACAATGGACCGGCCGCAGGGACCGGCCATTGCCAGGTCCCGATGCCAGCGGCGGACCACTGGCATCGGGGTGTTGCGTGCACCACTGCTTAGAAGCGGAAGCCCACTTCCGCCTTGACCTGGCGCGGAGTACCGATGATGTCGCCGGTCTCGTTGTAGCTGGCCTGCAGCTTGCCGTTGGTCTTGACGTAGTTGTAGGTGGAGAAGTTGTCGAAGTTGAACACGTTGATGATGTCGATACGCGCATACATCTCGGTGTCACCCGGCATCTTGAACGTCTTCGTCGCCTGCAGGTCGACCGAACGGTAGCCGAAGATCTTGCCACCCAGCAGGAACTTGCCGTTGGCGTTCGGCACGGCGGCCTGCGGGGTCGGCAGGTTGTAGCCGCTGGCCTGCGGCACCGGATACCAGTCGTTGACGGCGGTCGGGGTGGCCAGGGTGATCTTGCCACCGAAGGTGATGCCCCAGAAGCCAGCGTACGAACCGGTCATCACCAGGCGGTGGCGCGGGGCACCGTTGGAACGGATGGTCGGGTAATCCTCGATCAGGCCGCGGTCGAAGGCGTACTTCTCGTTGATGTCGCGGTTGTGGCGTGCGGTCGTCCAGGTGTAGGCGATCGAGGTGCCCCAGCCGCTTTCCTTGGTGAACGGCTTCTGCGCCGACAGCAGGACCTGGGTCGCACGGGTCTTGATGCCCTGCTGGCCGATGATCAGGCTGCCGAAGCCCGGCACGTTGCAGCTCCAGGCCTGGCTCAGGCCCGGCTCGGTGCCACCGCACAGGCGCGGGTCATCGAAGAACTGGCCGGTCGGGTAACGGTTGCCCAGCGTGAAGGCGAAGCCGTCGTAGCTCAGGGTGCGGGCGATGGTGGCGTCGGTCAGCCAGTCACCGATCTGGTTGCTCATGCCCAGGCTGAACTGATCCGAGTACGGCGCCTTC
Organism: Stenotrophomonas sp. SPM; assembly: GCF_003105135.1. Taxonomy (NCBI): domain Bacteria; kingdom Pseudomonadati; phylum Pseudomonadota; class Gammaproteobacteria; order Lysobacterales; family Lysobacteraceae; genus Stenotrophomonas; species Stenotrophomonas sp. SPM. Next base: position 17,601 of record NZ_QETL01000056.1, read on the forward strand.
AGCTTGTTGTTGAGCAGGTCGACTTCCAGGCCGGCATTGCTGGTCGAACCGACCAGAGCCTGCAGGTTGCCAATGCCGTTGAGCAGGTTCGGGTTCCAGTCATAGCAGGCGGCCTGACCGTTGATGCAGGTGCCGGTGGCCGGGTTGCGGAAGTAGATGGTCGGCTGCGGCAGGGCCAGCTTGGTGGTTTCCAGCTGCAGGTTGTCGAACAGATCGCGGTCGTACGAACGGCCGGCACCACCGTGGATCACGTGCTGCTCGTCGGCGTTGATGTCATACGAGAAGCCCAGGCGCGGCTGCCAGGCATCCTTGAACGCCTTGCGGTTGTGGCCGTTGCTGATGTAATCGCTGATGTCCAGGCCGCCCAGTGCCAGCGAATCGGCGTAGGTCTGGCCGGCGGGGGCGCGCGGATCCTGCGAGTAGATGGCGTCGACCACCTGCTGCGGGGTCACGAAGTCCAGGTAGGACGGGGTCTTTTCGTAATCCCAGCGCAGGCCGAGGTTGACCTGCAGGTGGTCGTTGACCTGCCAGTCGTCCTGGATGAACACGCCGTACTGCTTGGACTTCGAACGCACTTCACCTGACACGCCCGACACGCCGGTCACCGGCTTGACGAACTGCGCCTTGTACGGGATGGAATCCGGGAAGTCCGGATCGCCCAGGCTGTAGGTGAAGGTCGGGTTGATCTGCGCCGCATCGGAGGCGTACAGGTCGATCGCCTTGTACTTCACGCCCATCTTGATGGTGTGGTCGCCGGCCCACTGGATGCCGTCCAGGGTCAGGTTGTCTTCGATCGACCAGCCCTTCTGGCCCTTCACCTGCGAATCCAGCGCCGAGGCGCCACCGATCTTGACGATGGTGCGGTCTTCGGTGCCGTCCGGTGCGGTGTAGGTGATGCCGTTGGCCAGGGTCAGCGGGGTCGGGTTGTTGAACGAGTCTTCGTGGGTGACCATCATTTCGTTGTAGAAACGCTCGCCGCTGTGGTTCCAGCGCAGGGCGTAACGACGGTCGGTGTTGACCACTTCACGGCCGGCTTCCGGCGAGGTCTGGCCACTGAACTGCGACTGGGTTTCGTCGCGGTCCTGGAAGGTCAGCTCGATGCGGTCGTTGTCGGTCGGCTCGAAGTCGATCTTGCCGAAGATCAGGTCCTGCTGGAACGGCTGGCTGGCCGGGCCCAGGCCGGCGGCGCCGGCGGGCGGCAGCAGGCTGGCGGCGCCGGTGACGGCACCGTCCGGCGCGATGGTGACCGGCAGGTCGAAGCGCTTGGCTTCGTAGGTCACGAAGAAGTGCGCCTTGTCCTGGATGATCGGGCCGCCCAGGGCGAAGCCGTATTCCTTCTCGGCCGAGACCATCTTGTCCTTGCCGCCCTGGCGCTCGGCCGGGGTCTTGGCACGCATGTCTTCGTCGGTGTAGCGGTAGAACGCCTCACCCTTGAATTCATTGGTACCGGACTTGGTCGCAGCGGTCACTGCGGCGCTCGACACCTGGCCGTACTCGGCCTTGTAGTTGCCGCTGATGACCTTGTATTCGCCGATCGCCAGCTGCGGGAACGGATTACCGGCGCTGCCGGACTGGCCGGCCACGCCGCCGCCCTTCACGTAGCTCTTCTGGCCCACGCCGTCGATGTAGACGTTGGTGCCGTCGGAGTTGGTGGCACCGCCGCGCAGCGAGGTGTTGCCCTTGGCATCACGGGTGAAGATCAGGCCCGGCACCGCATCGGCGAACTCCAGGAAGTTGCGCGACACCTGCGGGGTGGTCTGGATCTGCTGCAGGCTGACGGTCTTGCCGACTTCGGAGGTGCGCACTTCCTGCAGCAGGGTCGGTGCGACGACGTTGACGGTATCCAGGTTGGTCGCGGCGCTGCCACCCGACGTACCGCCGGCGGCGGCCTCGCTGAAGTTCAGCGTGGAGGTCGAGGCGACGGTGACGGTGACCTTCTGGGTCTGGCCATTGGCGGCCACGTCATAGGTGCCCGGATCCAGGCCCATCAGCGAATAGGTGCCATCGGCGCGCACGGTGCCGCGACGGACGGTGCCGGTGGCAACGTTGGTCGCGGTGACTTCCGAACCGGCCTGGGCGCCGGCCACCTGGCCGCGCAGGCTGGCGTTGGCCGACTGCGCCATGACGTTCGGGGCGGCGGCCAGCATCAGGCAGCTGACCAGGGCGGTGCTCAGCAGCCGGCGGGCCGGCATGCGGATCGTGGAATGCATCATCAACTCAATCTCCGGGTGGCGGTATCCGCGGATGCGGTACCTGCGATCAATCAAAAAGAAGGAACGCCTCTGGCTTCAGTGGCCCGATGGCGGAGTAGTGGAATCGCGAACGATGAGGCGGGGAACAAGCGTCTGCTTGTCACCTGCCCCTTCGGGGGTGTTGCCGTCCATCAACTGCATCAGACGCGTCATCGCCCTATCGCCCAACTCGGCGATACTGACCTGCATGGTGGTCAACGATGGGTGTACAAACCGCGCCAGTGGAATGTCATCGAAACCCGCCAGGGCGACATCGGTGGGCACATGGATGCCTGCCTGCGCGAAGGCATACAGGCAACCCAGGGCCATCATGTCGTTGGCGGCGAACACGGCATCAGGCAGCGCGCCGGCTGCCAGCATCTCCTGACCGGCGCGATGGCCGGAAGCTTCGTCGAAATCACCGGGCAACTCGATGCCTTCGGCGCCCTTGCCGAAAGCCGCCAGCGCGTCGCGGAAGCCACGCAGGCGCTCGCGCGCGTCGAAGTTGAGGTCCGGGCCAGAAATGAACGCGATGCGGCGGTGGCCGGCATCGAGCAGGTGGCGGGTCATGGCCATCGCACCGGCGTGATCGTCGATGCTCAGGACCGGGTGATCCTGCCCCGGCAGATAGGTGTTGATCAGGACCGTGGGCAGCGACTGCGGCAGGTTGTCGGTTAGAAAGCCGGGGCTCTCGGCATAGGGCGAGAGCACCAGCAGGCCATCGACGCGGCCGCGCATGGCACGCAGGGCGGCGCCCTGCTGTACCTGGTCGCCGTGGTAGCTGGACACCAGCAGGTGCTGGCGACGGTTGCGGGCAACGTTGTCGATGCCGCGCATCAGCTCGGAGAAGAATTCGCCGTACAGATCAGGCAGCACCACGCCCACCGTATTGGTACGGCGGCTGCTCAGGCTGCGTGCGGCGGCGTGCGGGGTGTAACGCAGCCTCGCGGCGACCTCCAGCACAAGCTGGCGGACCGGTTCGGCGACATTCTCATGCCCATTCAGCGCGCGGGAAACCGTGGCCACGGAGACCCGGGCTTCTCGTGCGACGTCTTTGATTGTTATGGCTGCCTTGTTCACGAAGCCGCCCTCCACGGCTTGGACCTACCAGCTTGGCGCGGAATGTAAGCGTTTCCATCTGCGCTTGTAAACACTCCGTTAGACGAATGTCCTCGGATGGACACAGAAATCTGACGTGGACAGGTCTGTTCCTGGACCTGGCAGGACTTTGCGGGACAGGACATCAGCCCTGCTCGGACAGGGTGTATGCGCGGATGGACAGCGCATGGATATCGGTCTCCATCAGCCCACCCAGCGCGGCATACACGGCGCGATGGCGCGCCAACGGGGCCATGCCGGCGAACTGTTCGCTGACCACCAGCACGTTGAAATGGCCGCGTCCGTCGCGCGCGCCGGCATGGCCGGCATGGCGATGGCTGTCGTCTTCGATCTGCAGCGTGCTGGGCGCCAATGCCTGCTGCAATGCAGCACGTATTAGATCGATGCGCTGCGCGCTCATGGCAGCACCTTGCGGAAGGGCCGGACCTCGACGCGGGTGTACACGCCCGCGGCCACATACGGGTCGGCGTGGGCCCACTCGCGGGCCTGCGCCAGTGAGTCGAACGCGGCAATCACCACCGAACCACTGAAGCCAGCGGGACCCGGATCCTCGCTGTCGATCGCCGGGCAAGGCCCGGCCAGCAGCAGGCGTCCCTCGTCGCGCAGCGCGTGCAGCCGCGCCAAGTGCTCGGGCCGGGCCTGCAGCCGCTGCGCCAGCACATCCTGGCCGTCGTAACCTTCAATCACATAGAACACGGGCATTCCTCGTTCATGTTGCGGTGCGTCGATTCTAGCCAATGGGCCGCCGATACCGGCCCGGCTGGACACTGGCCAGGCAAAGCCGTACCCTAGACACCATTGCACGTGGCGTGATGCAGCAGCCCGTCGGTTTTTGCGGCCAACGCAGCCCCGACGACCGTACCGCTGCTTCGAACCGGGCCAACCGGCCGGGCCACGTAGACGACCTCCCCGTAGTCCCGTCGCCGCCGTTTTCCTGCGGCGCGTCCTGCTGTTTGATATGTGTGGAATCGCGCCGATCCCGGCGTGTCTGGTGCCTGCGGCGCCGTGGCGAAGGCCCGGCAGAACCGGCACCGCGACTGGTCCGTTGCAATCCTATTGTCCATTAGATGACTTCCGAACTCGCGCTCGACGCGAACCCGCCAACCCGGCCGCCCGCCCCCCAGCAGCAGGAAATGCCGCTGGCCGTGGTGCATGGGCAACCGGTCCTGCAGATTCCGCAGGACCTGTACATCCCGCCGGATGCGCTGGAAGTCATCCTGGATGCCTTTGAAGGTCCGCTGGACCTGCTGCTGTACCTGATCCGCCGGCAGAACCTGGACGTGCTGGACATCCCCGTGGCCGAGATCACCCGGCAGTACGTGGAATACATCACCGTGATGCGCGAGCTGCGTTTCGAGCTGGCCGCCGAGTACCTGGTGATGGCCGCCATCCTGGCCGAGGTGAAGTCGCGCATGCTGCTGCCGCGCCCGGTCAGCGAGGAGGGCGACGAGGCCGACCCGCGTGCCGAGCTGGTGCGCCGGCTGCAGGAGTACGAACGTTTCAAGCAGGCCGCCGAGGATATCGACGCCCTGCCCCGCCAGGACCGCGACACCACGGTTGCGCACGCCTTCATGCCCGAGCGGGCGACGGTGAAGCTGCCGCCGCCGGTGGACCTGAAGGAAATGCTGCTGGCCCTGCACGACGTGCTCAAGCGTGCCGAGCTGTTCAGCGGCCACGCGATCAAGCGCGAGGCCCTGAGCGTGCGCCAGCGCATGGGTGAAGTGCTGGGTCGTCTGGAGGACGGCAGGTTCTACCGCTTTGAAGGGCTGTTCACCGCCGAAGAAGGCAAGCTGGGCGTGCTGGTCACGTTCCTCGCAGTGCTGGAACTGGCCAAGGAACAGCTGCTGGACCTGGTCCAGGAAGAGCCGCTGGCGCCGATCTACGTGAAGTCCCTGGCCGCCGGCAACACCAACGCCCCGCTGCAGTTCAGCAGCGAGTTCGACGACAACGACGCCGCCAATGAGAAAGAGTGAGCGCTGACTGCCGATGGACCAGACGCTGATCAACCGCATTGTCGAAGGTGCCCTGCTGGCCTCGAGCCAGCCGCTTACCCTGGCCCAGCTGAAAGACCTGTTCCCGGAAGAGGAACCGGCACCGCCGGGCAGCATCGAACGTGCGCTGGAGCGCCTGCGCGAGGGCTGCGAAGGCCGCGGCGTGGAACTGGTGGAGGTCGCCTCCGGCTTCCGCTACCAGGTGACCGGCGAAGTGCATGGTTGGATCAGCCGGCTGTGGACCGAACGCAAGACCCGTTACACCCGTGCCACCCTGGAAACCCTGGCGCTGATTGCCTACCGGCAGCCGATCACCCGCGGCGAGATCGAGCAGGTGCGCGGCGTGGCGGTCAGCAGCAACATCATCCAGGCACTGGAAGAACGCGAGTGGATCCGCGTGGTCGGCCACCGCGACGTGCCCGGCAAGCCGGCGCTGTTCGGTACCACCAAGGGCTTCCTGGACTATTTCGGCCTGAAGCGCCTGGATGAACTGCCGCCGTTGTCGGAACTGAAAGACCTGGGCGAGCTGGAACCGCAGCTGGCGCTGGACCGTGATGGTCCCGCCGTTGCCGGTGCCGCCGGCCCGGACATCAGCGCCGACCCCGATGCGGCCGGTAATGATCACGCCGGCCTGCAGGGCGGCGATGGCAACACCGAGAATTCCGTCGACGCGGCAGCTGCTGCGCCGGCCACCGATGAGCAAGCACCTTCGCCCCTCGATGATGGGCACCCCGATTCCGCGCCGGGCGAGCGCGCGGTGCCAGTGAACGAACGCGAAGACAACGCCGTCGCGACGACGACCGTGGCTGTTGACCAAGCCGATTCCGAACCAGAGGCCGGCCTCGAAACCGTCGGCCGGAGCAAAACTGATGAGTGACACCACCCGTAACAAGCTCTCGCTGAAGCGTGAAGCCACCTCCGAACAGTTCAAGCTGGAAGAGCGCCTGCACAAGGTGCTGGCCCAGGCCGGCCTCGGCTCGCGCCGTGCGCTGGAGCAGCGCATCGCCGAAGGCCTGGTCAAGGTCAACGGCGAAGTCGCGCAGACCGGCATGTCGGTCAAGAGCGGCGACAAGATCGAGCTGGATGGCCGTGGCTTCGTCGCCACCGCCCTGGCCGAGCCGTCGCGCGTGCTGGTCTACAACAAGCCGGAAGGCGAAGTGACCACCCGCGAAGACCCCGAAGGCCGCCCGACCGTGTTCGAATCCCTGCCGCCGCTGAAGGGCGCGCGCTGGATCGCCATCGGCCGCCTGGATATCAATACCACCGGCCTGCTGCTGGCCACCACCGACGGTGAACTGGCCAACGCCATGATGCACCCGTCGTTCGAGGTCGAGCGCGAGTACGTGGTTCGCGTGCGCGCCCCGGAAGGCGAAGAGAAGGTCTCCGACGCCATCGTCGACCGCCTCGCCCGTGGCGTGGCGCTGGAAGACGGCCCGGCCAAGTTCGACGAGATCGAACGCATCGGCGGCACCGATTCGCACGACTGGTTCCGCGTCGTGGTGAAGGAAGGCCGCAACCGTGAAGTGCGCCGCCTGTGGGAATCGCAGGGTTGCCAGGTCAGCCGTCTGAAGCGCACCCGCTACGGCAAGGTCAGCCTGCCGCGCGAACTGGTGCGTGGCCACTCGGTCGAACTGCCCACCGCGCAGGTCGAAGCCCTGCGCGCGCAACTCAAGCTGGAAGAAGGCGCGCCGTCGGCACTGACCCTGCAGCCGGTGATCGGCCAGCGTCGCGCCGCCAAGACCACCGTGCGCGTGCGCGAAGGCGGTCGTGGCAATGCCTACGTCAACGGCCACAGCACCGCCGATGAAGGTCGCGAACTGCGTCGCTTCGACAACGTGCGCGAAGACCGCGGCCGTGGTCGCGGCGGCAAGGGTGGCGGTTTCAAGGGCGGCCTGACCGTCAGCGGTGAAGCGGCGGCCAAGCAGTCGCAGAAGCCGTTCAAGCAGCGCGCGCCGAAGAATGACCGTTCGCTGCCGGAAGGCAACCCGGCCGCGTTCCGTACCTGGTACGTGCCGGACGGTGTCAGCACCGGCCCGAGCGGCCACCGCAACGCTGGTCCGGGCGCACGTGGCCCGGGTGCCCGTGGTCCGGGCGCAGGTGCAGGCGGCCAGGGCCGCCCGTACGGCAAGCCGAAGGGCCCGGGCGCCGGTGCAGGTGGCGGCCAG
>NZ_QETL01000057.1:0-24843 GCF_003105135.1 Stenotrophomonas sp. SPM
AGGGGTCGCTGCAAGTACGTCCCTGTAAGCTCGGTCGCCGCATCCATGCGGCTCACGCCCCTGCAACCGGACCCACCCCGCCTTCGACAGTTTCCTGCGGCCGTTGGAACGGCACGGGTGGCTCTACTGGTGGGTGCCGACCGTCGGTCGGCACTGGGTCGGATCCCGTTGCGACGCAACGGGCTCCGGCCCCATCCGGATTTCAGCTCTGGTAGCTGCCAACCTTGGTTGGCACGTTTTATCGTTGCCTTCGAAATACGCGGCCAGCGGTACCACTGGCAGGTGCTCCGGATCGCGGGCGTCGAGGCGTTCAAGCAAGTCCAGCGGATGTTGGCGGGAGGACCTGAAGCGTTCCTTGCGTGCACAGACAATCACACATCTTACCTATGGGAGATTGACAATCAGCTCCCTCAGTATCAACAGCGACGAGCTCACAAGGAACAGGCCCTGCAAGCGCCCATTCCGCAACAGCGCCCCCGCGCTGGAAGGAGGCACGACCTCCAAAAAGTAGATGCAGATCCGCGGAACCGCTCCCAACATAGCAAGTACGCAGCAGAAGTAGCCTAGGATGGCTGCACTTCTCCATTGACTGGCTGCCAGTAGAGCAACCGCTACGCCAAGATAAATCGGCACGGCATAAAAACAAGCGACCCATACAGTGGAAGCGATCTTATGGGCAAGTTCCATCATGCGCACCCTGGCGGGTGCAAGTACGCTTCCAGTGCGCCCAAATATGATCGAGGCCAGCCCAGCGATGAAAAGGGTAGAGGCTGTCGTGGCGCCAATGACGGCCGGCGAGAACCACTCCTTGAGCATCGCAATGACCGTTCCAGACAGCGCAGGCACAAGCCCCGCGGATATGACCAAGCCTGCACCGACCAGCAGACGCTTTGGCCAACTTTTGAGGTAGCTTCGGATGTCCCTTTCCACGCAGGCTTCAATTTCAACTTTAAGCTTTGTCATGTAGATCCTTCGGCTTGTGTATTGAGTTGGAGCGCTCTGAGCTTGGATACCATCGGGCTGAACTAGCGATGTTCACAGCTTGGTGGAGGGTCAGTAGATCGGCGTGACCTTCATCTGCGGCAGCGGGCGTGGTGCGCCGTCGGTCAGGTCCGGGCCCAGGTCTTCCCAGGTGCGGCCCTGCTCCACCATCTGCGCCCACAGCTGCTGTGAACCACGACGCTTGTCTTCCGAGCCCAGCTTGTACGACGGCGGCACGGGTTCGCCGCTGGCGACGATGGAGTACGCCGCGCGATAAGCCAGCACCTGCTGCGCCGGGTCGTCGGTGCGCGCCACTTCCAGCGTATAGCGCTGGTAGGCCGAAGCGAGGTTGCGCCAGCGGATCCAGTAGTGGTTCTCGAACGAGAACGCGCAGAAGCGTGCACCGGCCAGGCTGCCCTTGTCGGCGATGCGGCTCAGCACCTCCTGCGGCATGTCCAGGTTCATGCCGCCTTCGTCGCCCTGCAGGCTCACATGCACGATGCGGTCGCGGTAACCCGGTGCACGCGCCTGCAGCAGGTCGCGCCAGTTCTGCATGGTCGCCACCACCGCGAACAGGAAGCGACCCAGCTCGGCCGCCGCCAACGGCGTGGCAATCGACTGGTAGTGCCGCTGCCAGCCATGGCGGTTCTCGGTGGGAAGGACAACCGCGCGCTCCAGTGCCTGCTGGCCGGTGGCGCCGTGGCTGACATCCTCGGCGTTCTGCGGATAGACCAGGTTGATGGCGAAGGTCGGCCAGCGTGGCATCGCCGCGTCGAACAGGTGGATGGGGAAGTTGCTGCTGATGCCGCCATCGGAAAACCAGCAGATGCGGAAGGCGGTGATGACCGGGCCGCAGGACTGGCCGGCACTGGTCAGCCCTTCCATGCTGTCGGCCACGTTGTGTTCGGCATCGGCCGCGGCCGGCGACGGTTCGCAGCGGCGCTCACGACGCGCCGGTTCATGCAGCGGCACCGCGCTGATCAGCAGCGGGAAACTCAGGCTCATGCGGGTGGCCACCAGCACCGGCAGCTGCGGGCCCTGCGGCAGGTGGTGGTACTGCCGCCCGTCCGCCTCCACCGGCGCACCGGCGTGGTCGACCAGCCACTGCACCACGCTGGCCGGGAACAGCTGCTCGAACTCCTCGCGCAGGAACCAGAACTGCGCGCCGCCCAGCGGCAGCGTGCGCGGTTCGTTGTGCGATACGCAGGTGGTGATCATCTGCAGGCTGATCGCATGCGGGCTCTCCGGCTCGCCGGCATAGCGCGGCGCGGCGTGCAGATCCGCGAAGGTCAGCGGCGCATCCGGCGACTTGCCGGCCAGCTGCTGCAGGCTCTCGTGCAGCCATTCGGTCAGCGCCGGCTTGCGCGCGTCGCGGCCCAGGCCGCTGCACAGGCCCAGCAGGTTGCGCCGCGCCACCCTCGCCACCCGCAGTGCGGCACCGGCCACGCCGGCCCCATAGGCACACAACAGCGACGGCAGCAGTGTGGCCGCCACGCCGCTCCAACCGCCGCCCCACCAGCCCAGGCCGAGCAGCAGTGCCAGCGACACCAGCACTTCCAGCTGGGCGATCTCGAACACGGCCACCGCCAGGCACAGCAGCTTGCGCGGCCAACTGTAACTGCCGGTCAACGCGACCAGCAGCCGGTAGGCCGCCCGCGCACCGCGCGCCGGCTGGAACAGGCTGTAGATGAAGCCGCGCCGCGACAGCTGCGCCGACACCGCCGCCAGGCCGCCATAGCCGGCGTCGTCAGCCAGGTGCTCGCCGGCCTGCTGGCGGCGATCGCCATAGGCCGCCGCTGCCGCGACCGCCGCGGCAATGGCGCCGGCCGAGGTGCCACCGATGCTCTTGAACCGATAATCGCGGGCCAGCGTCAGTACCGCATTGGGGTACACGATGCCGCTGGTGATGCCGCCCTTCATGACCAGATCGCAGTACTTGTCTGCCACTACCCTGCCCCCGCTGACTGTGCCTGAGATGCCACCCGACGCTACGGATGCAGTATGACGCGAAGGGTTCTCACAGCCTGAGAACCCGCCCACGGAAGGCCTACTGGCCACTCCCGCCGTGCCGGGGCACACTGCGCCCAGGACACTCATGCAGGGATTGCCATGACCACCCGTCGCGCGTTCATCGCAGGCTGTGCCGCCGCCACTGCCGCCAGTGCCTGTACCCGGCGCGGCACGCCCGTGGCCAACGACATCAGCCAGCTGGAACCTACCGACGTGGCCGCGGTGCGGGCCGTTGCCGAAACGGCCGACCTGCAGGCCGCCCTGCAGCAGCACCGGGGCACGGTCTGCGTGGCCGGCGGCCGCTACAGCATGGGCGGGCAGACCAGTGCGGCCGGCGCCCTGCAGCTGGACCTGACGCCGAGCCACCGCCTGCTGTGGCTGGACGTCGTGCGCAAGGCGGTGCGCGTGCAGGCCGGCATGCGCTGGCGCGCGCTGCAGGAATGGCTGGACCCGCACAACCTGTCGGTGAAGGTGATGCAGAGCTTCAGCAATTTCACCGTCGGCGGTTCGGTGTCGGTGAACTGCCATGGCCGCTACGTCGGCAGCGGCAGCATGGCCTCCACCGTGCGTGCGCTGCAGGTGGTGCTGCGGTCCGGCGAGGTGGTCGAGACCTCGCGCACGCAGCACCCGGAGCTGTTCGCCGCGGTCATCGGGGGCTATGGCCTGATCGGCGTGGTCAGTGAAGTCGAGCTGGACCTGGCCGACAACGACCGCATGGCGCGGCACATGGAGCGGGTGGCGCTGGCCGATTACCCGCAGTGGTTCCGCGAGAACGTGGCGTCGCGCAGCGATGCGTTGATGCACAACGCCGACCTCATTCCGCCGCGTTTCGATGCACCGGTGACCGTGACCTGGCGGCGCAGCACTGCAGCGCTGACCGACACCCGGCGCCTGATACCGCGGGGTGCCAACTATGTCCACGAACAGAACATGATCTGGGCCGTCACCGAACTGCCCGGCGGCCCGCAGCTGCGCGAGAGCTCGGTGGTGAGGCAGCAGATGGCCGAACCGCGGGTGATCCATCGCAACCTGGAAGCGAGCCTGGATGTGGCCTCGCTGGAACCCCGCATGCGCGCGGTGTCGACCTACCTGCTGCAGGAATACTTCATCCCCGTGGGCAGCTTCCAGGCCTTCGCCACGCGCATGTCCGCGATCCTGCAGCACCACCGTGTCGACGCACTGAATGTATCGATCCGCCACGCCCCCGCTGATACGACCGCATTGATGAAGTGGGCGAACGAAGACGTGTTCTGCTTCGTGCTGTACCACAAGCAACGACGGCACCCGTGGGGCGACACGATGTCCACACGCTGGACCCGCGCATTGATCGACGCGGCAGTGGAAAGCGGCGGCCGGTATTACCTGCCCTACCGCCCGCACGCCACACGCGAGCAGTTCCAGCGCGCGTACCCGCAGTGGAACGCATTCGTTGAACGCAAACGCCAGTACGACCCGCAGATGCAGCTGGTGAACCACCTCTGGCAGCGCTACCTCGCAGCGCCTTAGCAGCGCACACGAGCAAGCGGCGACCGAGCTTACAGGGACGTACTTGCAGCGTCTCCCTCAACCGGCCCCCCCCGCCAACCCACGGATAGCAGGCTCCTGCTCTGGCCTCGGCAGGTGCAGGGCGCAGCCCTGCCGGCAACCCCCACACTTGACCCCCACAACCATCGGCGTAGCATCTGCACCAAGCCAAGGGACAGACCCGCGGCTGCCACAACGACATGAGGGATTCTCATGGAATTCGACTATCTCGTCTTCATCGGGCGTTTCGAGCCCTTCCACAACGGCCACGCCGCCGTTGCCCGCCTGGCCCTGAGCCGGGCCCGCAAGCTGATCTTCCTGGTCGGCTCTGCCGATACCCCCCGCAGCCTGCGCAATCCCTGGACCGTGGCCGAACGCGCCGTGATGATCCAGGCCGCCCTCGATGGCAACACCCAACGCCTGCTGATCCGCCCGCTGCGCGACCACCTGTACAACGAAGCGCAGTGGATCGCCAACGTGCAGCGCCAGGTCGCCGAAGCCCTACGCAACGACGGCGCCGCCGCCGATGCCAAGGTCGGCCTGATCGGCATGGACAAGGACGCCTCCAGCTACTACCTGCGCGAATTCCCGCAGTGGCCACTGGTGGACGTGCAGCACACGGCCACCCTGTCGGCCACCGAGCTGCGCCGCTACCTGTTCGAAGCCGGCGACGTCGACTTCCACGGTGCGCTGCTGATGCTGCGTGGCAACGTGCCGGCGCCGGTGTACGACATGCTCGAAGCCTTCCGCAGAAGCGCACCGGCCTATGGCCAGCTGGTGGCCGAGTACCGCTTCATCGAACAGTACAAGGCCGCCTGGAAGGACGCGCCCTACGCGCCCACTTTCGTCACCACCGATGCGGTGGTAGTGCATTCGGGCCACGTGCTGCTGGTGCGCCGCCGTTCGGAACCCGGCAAGGGCCTATGGGCTCTGCCCGGTGGATTCGTCGGCCAGGAACAGAGCCTGCTCGACAGCTGCCTGCGCGAACTGCGCGAGGAAACCCGGCTGAAGATCCCGCTGCCGGTGCTGAAGGGTTCGCTGAAGAGCCAGCAGGTGTTCGACCACCCCGACCGAAGCCAGCGCGGCCGCACCATCACCCACGGTTTCCACTTCGAATTCCCGGCCGGTGAACTGCCGGCGGTGCGCGGCGGCGACGATGCCGACAAGGCGCGCTGGATTCCGGTGAGCGAAGCGCTGGAGATGGGCCCGCAGCTGTTCGAAGACCACCTGCACATCCTGGAGTATTTCCTCGGCCGGGGCTGACCCGACCGGCTTTCCCCACCGGCGGATAGACCGCCGGTGTCACTCGACGCGAAGGAGCTTCCGTCATGCATTACCTCGATAATCTTCTCCTCGACACCGACAGCTACAAGGCCAGCCACTGGCTGCAGTACCCGCCGGGTACCGATGCCACGTTCTTCTACGTGGAATCGCGCGGCGGCCTGCACGACCGCACGGTGTTCTTCGGCTTGCAGGCGATCCTCAAGGACGCCTTGGCACGGCCCATCACCCACGCCGACATCGACGACGCCGCCGCGGTGTTCGCCGCGCATGGCGAACCGTTCAATGAAGCCGGCTGGCGAGATATCGTCGACCGCCTCGGCGGCCACCTGCCGGTACGCATCCGCGCCGTGCCCGAGGGCAGCGTGGTGCCCACGCACCAGGCGCTGATGACCATCGAATCGACCGACCCGGCCGCGTTCTGGGTGCCCTCGTACCTGGAAACCCTGCTGCTGCGCGTGTGGTACCCGGTCACCGTGGCCACCATCAGCTGGCATGCGCGGCAGACCGTCGCCGGCTTCCTGCAGCAGACCAGCGACGACCCGCAGGGGCAGCTGCCGTTCAAGCTGCACGACTTCGGCGCACGCGGTGTGTCGAGCCTGCAGTCGGCCGCGCTGGGCGGTGCCGCGCACCTGGTCAACTTCCTCGGCACCGACACCGTCTCGGCGCTGTGCCTGGCCCGCGCGCACTACCACGCGCCGATGGCCGGCTATTCGATTCCCGCCGCCGAGCACAGCACCATCACCAGCTGGGGCCGCGAGCGCGAAGTGGATGCCTACCGCAACATGCTGCGCCAGTTCGGCAAGCCCGGTGCGATCGTCGCAGTGGTGTCGGACAGCTATGACATCTACCGCGCGATCAGCGAACACTGGGGCACCACCCTGCGCGATGAAGTGATCGCCTCGGGCGCGACCCTGGTCATCCGCCCCGATTCGGGGGACCCGGTGGAGGTGGTGGCCGAGAGCCTGCGCCGCCTGGACGAGGCCTTTGGCCATACGATCAACGGCAAGGGCTACCGCGTGCTCAACCACGTGCGGGTGATCCAGGGCGATGGCATCAACCCGGACACGATCCGCGCCATCCTGCAGCGCATCACAGGGGACGGCTACGCTGCCGACAACGTGGCCTTCGGCATGGGCGGTGCCCTGCTGCAGCGGCTGGATCGCGATACGCAGAAGTTCGCGCTGAAGTGCTCGGCCGCGCGGGTGGACGGTGCGTGGATCGACGTTTACAAGGACCCGATCACCGATGCCGGCAAGACCAGCAAGCGCGGTCGCATGCGCCTGCTGCGCCGGCTGGACGACGGCAGCCTGCACACGGTGGCGCTGCCAGCCAGCGGTGACGACACGCTGCCGGCCGGCTTCGAGGATGCGATGGTGACCGTGTGGGAGAACGGGCGGTTGCTGTACGACCAGCGCTTGGAGGACATCCGCGCGCGGGCTGCTGCGGGGCGTTGACGGCGTCTCCGGGGTCAGAGCCCGCTGCGTGGCAGCGGGATCCGACCCCTTCCTTCCGCAGGGTCGGATCCCGTTGCAGCGCAACGGGCTCCGACCCCACTGCCTCTTGACCCACGCCGGCAACGCGTCCACCGTGGGCACGCCGAAGGTATCCCTGCCGTCGTTGCGACAACGGCAGGGATTTGAATGGGAATCCGGTGAAGGCGCCTCGCGCGCCCATTCCGGAGCTGCCCCGCAGCGGTGAATGGAAACGAATCCTGCCAACAGCACTGGGCTCGCGCCTGGGAAGCGGCAGGTAGTAGGTGGGCTGTGGCCCGTGTCCATCAGCCCGAATACCGGCCCCGGCCGGGGGACACGACCGTCCCCTGACTCGACCTGGAATCTCCGCGGGGAGGTTGCCGGGGCCAATGTCGTCCTGCGCGTGCAGGCGGCGTGGCCGCGCGCGTCCTGTTCACGGTATCCGGCCAGACCCGTTGCCCACGCCCAGATGCACCCGACGATGACCGAGTTCCAACGCCCCGCCCTGTCCCTCCCCGCCGACGGCAAGCGCCTGCTGCTGCATTCGTGCTGCGCGCCCTGCTCGGGCGAAGTGATGGAGGCGATCACCGCCTCCGGGATCGACTACGCGATCTTCTTCTACAACCCCAACATCCACCCGGTGAAGGAATACGAGCTGCGCAAGCAGGAGAACATCCGCTTCGCCGAGCAGCACGGCATCCCCTTCATCGATTGCGACTACGACACCGACAACTGGTTCAGCCGCGCGCGAGGCATGGAAAACGAACCGGAGCGCGGCATCCGCTGCACGATGTGCTTCGACATGCGTTTCGAGCGCACCGCGCTGTACGCGCATGAGCACGGCTACGACACCATCAGTTCGTCGCTGGGCATTTCGCGCTGGAAAAACATGGCGCAGATCAACGACTGCGGCGTGCGCGCGGCATCGCGCTACGAAGGCCTGCAGTACTGGGAATACAACTGGCGCAAGGGCGGCGGTGCCAGCCGCATGGTGGAGATCAGCAAGCGCGAACAGTTCTACCAGCAGGAATACTGCGGCTGCGTGTATTCGCTGCGCGATGCCAACCGCCACCGCCGCGAAACCGGTCGCGAGCGCATCAAGATCGGCCTGCTGTACTACGGCCAGGATGCTGAAACGCCGCAAGGCGATTGACGTGTGCGCGGGGGGCGGCCACGCTGGTCGCCCCTTCTGCTGCGCTGGACCCTGCCATGACCGCCCTGCCCGCCGATGTCGCCCTGCTGGTGATCGACCTGCAGCCGGACTTCATGCCCGGTGGCGCGCTGGCCTGTGACCAGGGCGATGCGCTGGTGGCGCCGGTTGCCGAGCTGCTGGCGCAGCGCCGCTACCGTACGGTGGTGGCCACGCAGGACTGGCACCCGGCCGACCACGCCTCCTTCGCCAGCCAGCACCCCGGCACGCGCTCGTTCGAGAGCATCCTGCTGCACGCGCAGCCGCAGACCCTGTGGCCGGACCACTGCGTGCAGGGCAGCGACGGCGCCGCGCTGCACCCGGGCGTGGACTGGACCGTGGCCGACCTGATCCTGCGCAAGGGCACCCGCCAGCAGGTGGATTCGTACAGCGCGTTCCGCGAGAACCATGGCCCGGAGGGCGAGCGCCCGCCGACAGGCCTGGCCGGCTGGCTGCATGAGCGACGCATCTGCGAGGTGCATGTGTGCGGCCTGGCGCGCGATTACTGCGTGCTGTGGAGCGCGCAGGACGCGGTGAAATCCGGCTTCCGGGTGAAGTTCCTGTGGGAGCTGACGCGGCCGGTGACCGAAGCCAATGACGCGATGGTGCGTGAGGCGCTGGGCAAGGCGGGGATTGCGATCCTTTGATCGATGGCCGCCTTCACAGCTGCGCGGGCGGCAGATCCCTCAACCATGCCGGCCCCTTCGCGACGATGCCGGACGGGTTCAACTGGCGATGGCTCTGGTAATAGTGGTGGGTGATGTGGTGGGCATCCACCGTGCGGGCGACCGCAGGCATCGCCAGCATCCGCTGCAGCAGCCCGTTCAGACCGGGGTAGCTGGCGATCTGCCGCACATTGCATTTGAAATGGCCGTGGTAGACCGCATCGAACCTCAGCAGCGTAGTGAACAGGCGGATATCGGCCTCGGTCATTCGACCACCCACCAGCCACGGCGACTGCTGAAGCTGCGCATCAAGCATGTCCAACGTTTCGAACAGCGGCCCCACGGCCTCGTCGTAGGCCTGCTGGGTGCTGGCGAAGCCTGCCTTGTAGACGCCGTTGTTGACCGCCTCGTAGACGCGTGCGTTGATCGCATCGATGTCCGCACGCAGGGCTTCAGGGTAGTAATCACCGGGCAGCGCACCGTGACCGTCAAATGCCTCGTTGAACATCCGCAGGATGTCGGCCGATTCATTGCTGACGATGCTGCGCTGCTCGCGGTCCCACAGCACCGGCACGGTCACCTTGCCGGTCATGCCCGGCTTCGCGGCGGTGTACAGGTGATGCAGGTATTCCGCCTGCAGTTCCGGGTCGGGTATTACGCCGCGCCCTGGCTGGAACGTCCAGCCCTGGTCACCCATGTACCAGTGCACTACCGATACGGGCAGCACTGATTCCAGACCCTTGAGCGCGCGCATGATCAGGGCACGGTGGGCCCAGGGGCAGGCCAGGCTGACATACAGGCGGTAACGCCCGGATGCGGCCGCATGCCCTGGCTGGCCCTGCGGCCCAGGCCCGCCATCGGCTGTCAGCCAGTGGCGGAACGTGGATTCCTCGCGGTGGAACTGCCCATCCTCGCCGGCGGCACCTGCGGTGCCGACCTGCCAGACGCCATCAACGAGCTGGCCCATGCCGGTGCTCCCTCTGCTGCAGAACCGATACCGTAGCGCGTGGAGCCGCAACGTCCGGTGAGAACTGCGTGGAGGCGGGGCCCCTCAGCGGAACACGACCGTGCGATGCCCGTTGAGCAGGATGCGGTGCTCCACATGCCGGCGCACGGCGCGCGCCAGCACCTGTGATTCGGTATCGCTGCCCAGCCGCACCAGCTCGCGCGGCGCCATCGCGTGGTCCACGCGGGCCACGTCCTGTTCGATGATCGGGCCTTCGTCCAGATCCTCGGTCACGTAGTGCGCAGTGGCGCCGATGATCTTGACCCCGCGCGCGTGCGCCTGGTGGTAGGGCTGCGCGCCCTTGAAGCTGGGCAGAAAGCTGTGGTGGATGTTGATGGCGCGACCGGCCAGGGCACGGCACAGCGTGGGCGAGAGAATCTGCATGTAACGCGCCAGCACCACCAGGTCGATGCGCTCGCGCTCGACCAGATCGATGATCTGCTGTTCCTGCACGGCGCGCGTGTCCGCGTTCACCGGCAGGTGATGGAACGGCACCTGGTAGGACGCGGCCAGCGGCGCGAAATCGGCGTGGTTGGACGCCACCGCGGCGATATCCACTTTCAGCTGGCCACTATGGGCGCGGAACAGCAGATCGTTCAGGCAATGGCCCTGCTTGCTGACCAGCACCAGCAGGCGCGCGCGGCGGCGGCCGTCGTGCAGCTGCCAGTCCATGCCGTAGTCGGCGGCCAGCGCGGCCATCGCCGCATGCACGGTATCCAGCGGCAGGCTGGCGTCGCGGTCAAAATGCACGCGCAGGAAGAAGCGTCCGCTCTCCTCGTCGCCGAACTGCTGGGCGTCGAGGATGTTGCAGCCGTGGTCGAACAACAGCCCGGACACGCGGTAGACGATGCCGGTGCGGTCGGGGCAGGACAGGGTAAGAATGGAATCGGGGCGCATCGCCCGAGTTTAGGGCAGCGCCGTGGCGGCGGGGACGATGGTCACCGATGCAACCGTGTGCGCCGATGATCAGCGTGGCGCCTCCATCAGCGCCTGCAGTGCCCGCAGCGCCTGACCGTCGTTCTCCCAGCCCAGCGCGGTGGTCGTCAGCTCGCCGTCCTTCAGCAGATGGAAGGTGGGCGTCTGGCCGGTGCGCAGCGCCGTCCAGGCCGGGCCGGGCTGCAGCGGCTGCATCGGCAGATCGGGATGGGCACGGTTCCAGTCCAGCATCTGCTGGCTGGGCCAGCTCTGGTCGTTGGGCACCACCAGCTGCAGGTGTGGCCGCAACCCGGCGAACGCGGGATCGGTGGTGATCGCCGCCAGGGCACGCTGCGAGAAACCACAGTACGGATGGACCAGCGCCACGACCTGCCAGCCCTGCTGCGGCAGGGTGCGGCGGACGGCGTGGTCGGCGTCTGAAAGCACCAGCACCTGGCGCGCCGCCACCATATCGCCGGTGATCTCGGGCAGGACCTTGGCATCCAGGCCGGCGTCGGCGCGCAGCGCATTGGCCTGGGCGAACCGACGCTGTGCGATCAGCGCACGGTGCAGTTCATCGGCGCGGGCCTTCTCGGCATCGCCCTGGCCCCGCAGACGCGGCAACAGGCACTGCATCTGGTCCAGCCGCTGCGCGTCCGGCGCGTAGAAGTTGACCAGCTGGGTGGCCGCGAATGCATCCTCCACGCGCTCGGCCGGTACGGCCTGGCAGCCCTCGGCAAGCATCGATGCCAGCGGATCGGCCTGATAGGCCGCCTGCAGGCGCTGCACGCGCTCGGCCAGTGGCACCGCCCGCGCGTCCTCGTCGATGGCCAGCAGGCGGTCGGCCAGAGGGGTCGGGGCGGCGGACACGCCGGCGCTGGCCAACAACAGCAGCCCACCCGTCCAACGACGCAGCGCGATCGGCTTCATGCGGCCTCCTTCCCCATGGACGCAGGCAGCCTAGCGCGGTCGATGGGCACACACCAGATGCGGACGCGACAACGCTGCGCGGCTTGGTACAGACCCAAGCGATACTTGCCCTCCCCCATGGCAAGCTGGTCGGTCATGAACCTGTTGCAGCTCATCCGCAGCTTCACCCGCACCGCAGAGACCGGCAGCATTGCCGCCGCGGCCCGCCACCTTGGCATCAGCGCCACCGCCGTGGGCCAGAACATCAACCGGCTGGAAGCCCACCTGGGCGTGCGCCTGCTCAACCGCAGCACCCGGCAGCTGGCGCTCAGCGAGGCCGGTGCGGTGTACCTGGCGCAGGTGCGGCACATCGAGGCCGACCTGGCGCGCGCGCAGGCGATCGTCACCGCCGGCGACATCGAACCGTCCGGGCCGCTGCGCATCGCCAGCAGCAGCGCGTTCGGCCGCCACGTGCTGGCACCGCTGCTGCCCAGCCTGCAGCAGCGCTACCCGCAGCTGCAGCTGGAACTGCGGCTGAGCGATCGCGCCGTGCAGCATGGGCCGGAAGCGGTGGATGCGAGCATCCGCATCGGCGCGCAGCTGGAAGACGGGCTGGTGGCGCGGCCGCTGGCGCGTATTCCGTTCATGTTCTGTGCGTCGCCGGCGTATCTGAAGGCGCACGGCACGCCGGCCGATCCGGCCGCACTGAATGGCCATCGCGGCCTGCTGCACCGCTTCCCCACCGATGGCCGGCCGCTGCGCTGGGGCCTGCTGAAGGACGGACAGCGGGTGGACGCTGCGCTGCCGCCGAGCATGGTCTGCGATGACATCGACGCGCTGGCCGAACTGTCCGCTGCAGGTGCAGGCATCACCCGGCTGGCTGCATTCGTGGCCGAACCCTATCTGCGCGATGGCCGCCTTCAGGCGGTGTTCGATCCGACCAGCGACTGGCAGCCGGAGCCGATGGAGGTGTTCTTCTGCGTGAGCGATCGCCGCGATTTCACCGCGAAGATCCGCGCGCTGTTCGAGCACCTGCAGGCCGGCATCGCGCCGGCCTGGCAGGTCTGAGGCTAACGCGCGCGGAACACGTTGCGCGCTTCGCGCGGCTCGCAGCGCAGGTACTGCGGCGACGGCACCACGCTGTCGCCCAGCGCGGCAGCGGCGTGCCACGGCCAGCGCGGGTCGTACAGGATGCCGCGGGCCAGGGCGATGGCATCGGCCTGGTTGTGGCGCAGGATCGATTCGGCCTGTTCCGGCTCGGTGATCAGGCCGACCGCGATGACCGGCATGCGCAGCTTCTTGGCCTTGATGGCCGCCGCGAACGGCACCTGGTAACCCGGGCCGACGCTGATCTTCTGGCGCTCGTCGAGGCCGCCGCTGGACACGTGCAGGAAGTTGCAGCCGCGTGCGTCGAGGATCTGCGCCAGCGCTTCGCTCTGCACCAGGTCCCAGCCGCCATCGACCCAGTCGGTGGCGGAAATGCGCACGCCCACCGACACCTTGTCCGACACCGCTTCGCGCACCGCATCGAACACTTCCACGAGCAGGCGCAGGCGGTTCGGCAGCGAGCCACCGTAGCCGTCGGTGCGGCGGTTGCTGAGCGGCGACAGGAACTGGTGCAGCAGGTAGCCGTGCGCGGCGTGGATCTCGATCAGCTCGAAGCCCAGGCGCTCGGCGCGCACCGCGCTGGCGGCGAAGGCGGCGATGACCTCGGCGATGCCGGCTTCATCCAGCGCCTCCGGTGCCGGGTCAGCGGCATGGAACGGCACCGGCGACGGCGCCACCGTGGTCCAGCCACGGGCATCGTCGGCCGGCAGCTGGCGGCCACCGTCCCACGGGCGGGCGGTGGAGGCCTTGCGACCGGCGTGGGCCAGCTGGATGCCCAGCGGCATCGACGACCAGCGGCGCACGCTGGCCAGCACCTGCGCCAGGGCGGCCTCGGTCTCATCGTCCCACAGGCCCAGGTCGGCCCAGCTGATGCGTCCGCGCGGTTCGACCGCGGTGGCTTCCAGGATCAGCAGGCCGGCGCCGGACTGCGCCAGGTTGCCCAGGTGCATGGCGTGCCAGTCGCTGGCGCGGCCCTCTTCGGCGGAGTACTGGCACATCGGCGCGATCACGATGCGGTTGGGCAGGGTCAGGGGGCCGAGGGACATCGGCGAGAACAGCTGGCTCAAGACGGTAAGGACATGCGGAGGGGGTGCGTATTGCACCGCTGCAGAGCCTGCGGATCAACCATCTGGATGGATCGCTGTTTCGCGCGACCTGGTGCAGCCGAGCGTGGGCTCGGCTCTACAGAAGCAGGCATCCCTTGTAGAGCCGAGCCCACGCTCGCCTCAGAGCATGGCCCAGCCCGCCAACGCCTCGGCGCAGTCCCGTTCATCCTTGAACTGCAGCAGGTCATCGGCACGGGTGCGGCCGCGGTTCAGCGCCGCCACCGGCAACCCGGCCCTGGCCGCAGCCTGCACGAAGCGGAAGCCGGAATAGACCATCAGCGAGGAACCCACCACCAGCACGGCATCGGCCTGCTGCAGGTGCTCCTGCACGGCCGCCACGCGCTCGCGCGGCACGTTTTCGCCGAAGAACACCACATCCGGCTTCAGCAGGCCGCCGCAGTACGGGCAATCCGGCACCACGAAGGCGGAGAAGTCGGTTTCCAGGTCGGCGTCACCGTCCGGAGCGATGCCCGCTTCCAGCGCGTCCCAGCCCGGGTTGGCTTCGAGCAGCCGCTGCTGGAAATCCCCGCGCCCGCTGCGGCGCTCGCAGCCCATGCAGCGCACCCGATCCAGCCGCCCGTGCAGATCGATCACGTTCTGGCTGCCGGCGCGCTGGTGCAGGCCGTCCACGTTCTGCGTCAGCAGCACCTGCAGGGTGCCGCGGGCTTCCAGCGCGGCCAGCGCCTGGTGGGTACCGTTGGGCAGGGCGAGGCCGAAGCGCGGCCAGCCCAGCAGGCTGCGCGCCCAGTAGCGCTGGCGGGTGGCCGCCTCGCCCATGAAGGCCTGGTAGGTCACCGGCGGCGTGCGTTTCCACTGGCCGTCGGTATCGCGGTAATCGGGGATGCCCGAGGCGGTACTGCAGCCGGCGCCGGTCAGCACGAACAGGCGTTGGGCGCGGTCGATGAAGTCGGTCAGCGGCGGGGTCATGGCAGCGAAATGGGGGCGCGCGGGCGCCCCCGCAAGCGCGTGGTCAGCTGGCCGGGTCGGCCGCCGCGGCGCCCGGCAGGCGCGGCACGGCGGTCGGCTGGCCATCCTCGCCCAGCGCGATCATCACGAAGTGGCCGCGGGTGCACAGCTTGCGCTCGCCGCTGTGCAGGTCTTCGGCAATCAGCTCCACCTCGACCTTCATCGAGCTGCGGCCCACTTCGACGATGCGACCCACGGTTTCCACCATCTGGCCGATGCGGATGGGCAGCTTGAAATCGACCTGGTCGCTGCGCGCGGTCACCACCGTGCGGCGCGAATAGCGGGCGGCGGCGAGGAAGGCGGCCTTGTCCATCCACGCCAGCGCCTGGCCACCGAACAAGGTGCCCATGTGGTTGGTGTGGTTGGGGAAGACGATTTCAGCCATGCGCACTTCGATGGGCGGCACGGTTTCGGGGATGGGGGTCATGGCGGGGCCATCGGTGTGGGGTGCGGCAATTTTAAGCCAGGCCCGGTGCAGGCGGCGCTACACTGCGCCACGCCCACCGCACGGAACGCCGCCATGCCCGCCGCCACCGACCTGCTGGCCTTCGCCCTGCTGTCGCTGGGCATGGTGCTCACGCCTGGGCCGAACATGGTCTACCTGGTCTCACGCTCGATCTGCCAGGGCCGTCGCGCCGGGCTGGTGTCGCTGGGCGGGGTGGCACTGGGCTTTCTGTTCTACATGCTGTGCGCGGCGCTGGGCATCACCGCCCTGCTGATGACCGTGCCCTTCGCCTACGACACGCTGCGCATCGGCGGCGCGTTGTACCTGCTGTACTTGGCTTGGCAGGCGGTGAAGCCGGGCGGCCGCTCGCCCTTCGCGGTGCATGCGTTGCCCGTGGACAGCCCGCGCCGGCTTTTCGCGATGGGCTTCCTGACCAACCTGCTGAACCCGAAGATCGCGGTGATGTACCTGTCCCTGCTGCCGCAGTTCCTGCACCCGGACGGCCACGGCAGCGTGCTGGCCCAGTCGGTGGTGCTGGGCTTCACCCAGATCGCGGTCAGCCTGGCGGTGAACACGGTAATCGTGCTGATGGCCGGCAGCATTGCGGCGTTCCTGGCCGCACGGCCGAGCTGGCAGGCCGTGCAGCGCTGGCTGATGGGCACGGTGCTGGCCGGGCTGGCCGTGCGGATGGCGGTGGAAGGGCGGCGGTAAGACCGTTGGTAGCGGTAGCGCCGGGCCATGCCCGGCGAGCGCGCAGCGCGGTCGATGTTTCCCGCCGCGCCGGATGGATTCCGCCGGGCGTGGCCCGGCGCTACCTTCAATGGTGGGTCGGTCCGGCAACCAGCCGCTCCACGGTTTCCGCGCAGCGGCGGCCGTTGATGGCCAGGCACAGCATGGCGTGGGTGGCTTCCGCCGGTTGCTTGCCCTGCAGTGGTGAGGTGCTGCCGTTGGCCTGGGCAAGCTGGTGGTCGCAGAGCAGCAGCTCGGTGCCTTCGATGCCCTGCATCAGGCGGCGCAGGCGCAGCAGTTGGTGATTGAGTTCGTGCGCGTTCGTCGGATCGGTACTCATGGTGGTGCCTCCATTACGGATCAGGCCACCGGTGAGGGTGGCGGACGATGCGTGGCTGCAATCCCGGTCTATCGACTGAAAAACCGGAAGGCACAAGGCCTCCACGCACCGCCCGCCGCAGAAGTACGACGGGTCGCCAACCGCCGCCGGACAGTTGCCGACGACGGTTGACGAGCGTATCAGTCGATAGGATTCGGGATTGCAGTCCCGGCTGCTGGTTCGCCAGCAGCGCGCCATGATGCGCAGCGGAATCCGCGTGATTCCAGAGGCTTACGCGACATGCAGACATCTTGTGGGCAGAGCCGACGCGTTGGGTCGTGATCGACCGTCGATGCGGTTTGCGTCATTGCGCGCTGCGCGCGTGAGTCGAGCATGGCTCGACTCTACAGAAACAAAAAAACCCCGGCATGGCCGGGGTTTTCCGTTGCGACAAACCTGACCGGTTCGATCAGAAGTTCATGTCAAAGGCGACTTCGCCCTGCACGCCGACCTGGTAGGCCGAGGCGCGGCGTTCGAAGAAGTTGGTCAGTTCCTGCACGTCCTGCAGTTCCATGAAGCTCAGCGGGTTGCGCACGTTGTACTTGCGCTCCATGCCCAGGCGATGGAAATGGTTGTCGGCGCAGTGCTGCAGGTACTGGCGCATGTCACGGGTGGAGATGCCCGCCACGCCACCGGACAGCACGTCCTCGGCGAACTGCACTTCGCACTCGATGGCTTCGGCCAGCATTTCGTAGACGTCCTGCTTCATCTTGTCGTCGAACAGGTCCGGCTCTTCCTCGCGGATCACGTCCACGCACTCGAAGGCGAAGTCCATGTGCGCGCTTTCGTCGCGGAACACCCAGTTGGTGCCCGAGGCCAGGCCATTGAGCAGGCCACGCGAACGGAAGTAGTAGACGTAGGCGAACGCAGCGAAGAAGAACAGGCCTTCGATGCACGCGGCGAAGCAGATCTGGTTCAGCAGGAACTGGCGACGCTCTTCGCGGGTCTCGATGCGCTTCAGGTTCTGGATCGAGTCGATCCACTTGAAGCAGAAATCAGCCTTCTTCTTGATCGAGTCGATGTTCTCCACCGCGTCGAAGGCTTTGGCGCGCTCGTCCGGATCCGGCAGGTAGTTGTCGAGCAGGGTCAGGTAGAACTGCACGTGCAGCGCCTCTTCATACAGCTGGCGCGACAGGTACATGCGGGCTTCGGGCGCGTTGAGGTGCTGGTACAGGTTCAGCACCAGGTTGTTGGACACGATCGAATCGCCGGTGGCGAAGAACGCGACCAGGCGGTGGATCAGGTGGCGCTCACCCGGCGACATCTTGCTGTGCAGGTCGCTGATGTCGATCTGGAAGTTGATCTCTTCCACCGTCCAGGTGTTCTTGATCGCGTTCCGGTACATGTCATAGAACTGCGGGTAGCGCATCGGGCGCAGGGTCAGTTCAAAACCGGGATCGAGCAGCATCTGCTTGGGCGTGTCGGCCATGGGTGTTTCCTTGTCTTCTCGGGTCAAAACGCCGGGCTTGGCCCGGCGCTGCCTTGTCATTTGCGCAGCCGAGCATGGCTCGGCTCTACAGGTGCGAGGTGCCGGCGGGGCCGGCACGGCGCGTCTTATTGGCAGGCCTCGCAGGCTTCCGGGTTTTCCAGCGAGCAGGCGATGGCCTCTTCCGGGCTGAACACCTTCTCCGGCGCTGCAGTGGCGGTGTGGCTGACCGTGGTCTTGGCGATCTTGGTGGCCGGGCGCGAACGCAGGTAGTAGGTGGTCTTGATGCCCTGCTTCCAGGCGTACATGTACATGGAGGACATCGCGCCGATGTTCGGGCTTTCCATGAACAGGTTGAGCGAGGCGGACTGGTCGATGAAGGCGCCACGGTCGGCCGCCATGTCGATCAGCGAACGCATCGGCAGTTCCCACGCGGTGCGGTAGACGTGGCGCAGCGTTTCCGGAATCTGCGTGATGCCCTGGATCGAGCCTTCGGCCAGCTTGATGGCGTCGCGCATTTCCGGGGTCCAATGGCCCAGCTTCTTCAGCTCATTCACCAGGTAGCGGTTGACCTGCAGGAAGTCACCGGACAGGGTTTCGCGCTTGAACAGGTTGGACACCTGCGGTTCGACGCACTCGTAGCAGCCGGCAATCGAGGCGATGGTCGCGGTCGGGGCAATGGCGATCATCAGCGAGTTGCGCAGGCCGTGTTCCTTGATGCGCTCACGCAGGGTGTCCCAACGCTCGGCATCTTCCGGCACCACGTTCCAGGCATCGAACTGCAGCTCGCCGCTGGCCGCACGGGTGTCGGCGAAGGACGGGTGCTTGCCGCGTTCCTGGGCCAGCTCAACCGAGGTTTCCAGCGCGTGGAAGTAGATCGTTTCGGCGATCTTCTTCGACAGCGCGCGTGCTTCGGCGCCGTCGAACGGCAGGCGCTTGCGGAAGAACACGTCCTGCAGGCCCATGCAGCCCAGGCCGACCGGACGCCAGCGCAGGTTGCCACGGCGCGCCGATTCGATCGGGTAGAAGTTCAGGTCGATCACGCGGTCGAGCTGGCGCACGGCCAGGCGCACGGTGTCGGCCAGCTTGTCGAAATCGAACTCGCCGTTGCCGTCGAAGTGGTTGCCCAGGTTGATCGAACCCAGGTTGCATACTGCGGTCTCTTCCGCCGAGGTGACTTCCAGGATTTCGGTGCACAGGTTGGACAGGTGGATGACGTTGCCGGCGCGCAGGGTCTGGTTGCTGGCGCGGTTGCACTTGTCCTTGAAGGTCATCCAGCCGTTGCCGGTCTCGGCCAGGGTACGCATCATCCGCGAGTACAGCTTGCGCGCGGAGATGGTGCGGTTGGCCTTGCCCTGTGCTTCGGCCTGCAGGTACGCGGCCTCGAAGGCTTCGCCGAACAGGTCGGTGAACTCCGGCACGACGCGCGGATCGAACAGCGACCATTCCTGGTCGGCTTCGACGCGCTTCATGAACAGGTCCGGGATCCAGTTGGCCAGGTTCAGGTTGTGCGCACGGCGCGATTCGTCGCCGGTGTTGTCACGCAGTTCGAGGAAATCCTCGATGTCGGCGTGCCAGGTTTCCAGGTAGACGCAGGCCGCGCCCTTGCGCTTGCCGCCCTGGTTCACCGCAGCCACGGACGAATCCATGGTCTTCAGCCACGGCACGATGCCGTTGGAGTGGCCGTTGGTGGACTTGATGAGCGAACCACGCGAACGCACGCGGGTGTAGCTGACGCCGATGCCGCCGGAGAACTTGGACAGCTGGGCGATGTCGCCGTACTTGGAGTAGATCGACTCCAGCGAATCCTGCGGCGAATCCAGCAGGAAGCACGAGGACAGCTGCTCGTGGGTGGTGCCGGAGTTGAACAGGGTCGGGCTGGACGGCAGGTAGTCCAGGTTGCCCATGCGCTTGTACAGCGCCAGGGCCTCGGCCACGTCCTCGCTGAGTGCGCTGGCGATGCGCAGGAAGAACTGCTGCGGGGTCTCGATCACCTTGCGGGTGTGCGGGTGGCGCAGCAGGTAGCGGTCGTACAGGGTACGCAGGCCGAAGTAATCGAAGTTGAGGTCCAGCGAGATGTCGATGGCATCGTTGAGCTTGCGTGCGTTGGTCTGCACGAAGTTCAGCAGGCGGTCGTTGATCAGGCCGACTTCGTGGCCACGGCTGACCGACTGCGAGAAGGCGTAGATTTCCTGGCCCGACACTTCCTTGGCGATGTAGTTGGCCAGCAGGCGCGCGGCAAGGCGGCCGTACTCGGGCTCTTCACCGATCAGCAGGGCGGCGGTGCGGATGGACAGTTCGTCCAGTTCACGGGTGGTGGCGCCGTTGTACAGGCCGGAGATGGTACGGGTGGCCACGCGCATCGGATCGACGGCGTGCAGGCCTTCGGAGGAACGCTGCACCGCGCGCACGATCTTGTTCAGATCCACCAGCTCGGTCGTGCCGTTGCGCTTGGTCACGCTCATCGCGTTGGCCGTCGGCGGCGACGTCAGCAGGAATTCGCTTTCCTTCTCGATGGTGGCGCTGGATTCGGTGGTCACGGCGTGTGTCCTCTTGGCGTGATTGGGGGTGCTGTATGCATCAGGGTTGCTCGACCTGGGACATGACAGCCCAGGGTGGCAGGACGGCGTCGCAGGAGGTGAGACCCTGCGCCTTCCACTGCCGGTTGGCGATCGCTGGCGGGTACCGCGGTAGTGCCCCGTTGCGGACCCCAAGCCATGGGGTCGTTGCGACCGACGGCCACAAGATAGTGGGGGTAATGGGGGCCGTCAACGCCAAATGTAGTGAAATTTGGTAATCCCTTGCGGCGCAAGGATCATGCCATCGGCGCCGCGTCTGGACGCTTTGGACCTGCCGGAACGGGCTGCGCAGTCAAGCCCGGAAGGCGTCACATCGGCGGTACAACGTGCTGCGGAAACGGAACAATGACAGCTTCACATGACAGTGATGAAGCTGGCTAGGGACAACCCTGTGGATAGGTGGTGGGCAGCCGGTGGGAAAGCCGGTATGGCCGGAGCGATGGCCATCGGGCAGTGACTTCCGGCCGGTGACGGCACCGTGCGGGCGCGGGATGCTGTGGTCCTGCACTGACCGGAAAGGATTCCACCATGCGCCTGCCCCTGCCCCCCGTTGCCCTGCTGGCCTGCCTGGCCACCGCACCCGCGATGGCCGCCGACGCCCCGAAGCTGCGCTCGGACCAGTGCGGCATGCGCACCGACTACGACGTGCTGGTGGACAGCGGTGGCATCTGGCTGCGGCATGGCCCGCAGGCGCCGCACGAGGTGGTGTTCCACGATGGCGTGCTGAGCCTGGACGACACGGTCGTGCCGGTCAGCGAGGCCGACGCCGCCCGCCTGCGGCAGATGGAGGCCGGGGCGCGGCAGCTGATGCCGGCGGCCACGGCGCTGGCCCACGAAGTGAGCGGCCTGAGCTTCGACGTGCTCGACGGGGTCTATGAGAGCCTCACCGGCACCGCCAACAGCCGCAAGGTCCGGCGCCTGCGCCGGCAGGCCGATGACTGGATCGGCGGCACGCTGGGCAAGGGCTACTGGGAACAGGCGGTGTTCGGGCCGGGCTTCGAGACCAAGGTGCAGGACATGGCCGAGTCGCTGTCCGCGTCCATCGTCCGCAGCATGCTGTGGCAGATGGTCACCGGCCGCAGCGATGCGATGGAGGAGCGCGCCGACCGCCTGGACGCGCAGATGGAACAGCAGCTGGAAGGCCGCGCCGAGCGCATCGAGGCCCGCGCGCGGGCGCTGTGCCCGCTGGTGGCCGCCGTGGCCGAGGCCCACGACGCGCTGGAGGTGCGCTACCAGGGGCAGCCGCTGCGGCTGATCCAGCGCAGTGAGGGCGTGCAGGTGGCGGCCAGCACGCGTGAGCAGCCGCAGGATGATGCGGTGGCCCCGAGCCGGTAAGCGCGCCGCGCTGTTGTAGAGCCGAGCCGCGCTCGGCTGCCTTCGGCGCATCATGCAGAAGCGGCCGAGCATGGGCTCGGCTCTACAGCCAGCGGCCCCCTCACGCCCGGTGCGGGGTGCCCAGGTACTCGGCGCTCTGCATTTCGATCAGGCGCGAGGCGGTGCGCTCGAAGGCGCCCTGCAGGCGTTCGCCGGCATACAGTTCCACCGGCGAGGTGCTTGCCGTGCAGACCAGGTTGACGTGACGGTCGTACAGCTCATCGATCAGGTTCACGAAGCGGCGCGCGGCATCTTCGTTCAGGCGGTCGAAGGCGGGAATGCCGCCCAGCAGCACCGTGTTGAACTCGTGCGCGATCTCGATGTAATCCGACGGGCCGCGCGGGCCTTCGCAAAGCGCGGCGAAATCGAACCAGGCGATGCTCTTGCCGCGGCCACGCACCGGAATCTTGCGGCCCTCGATCTCGATGTTGCCGGCCTTGGCCGGCTGCCCGCCACTCAGTTCGCCCCAGCGGCTGGCCAGCCAGCCATCGCTGTCGGCAGCCAGCGGCGCGCGGTACACCGGCGACCGGGTCAGCGCGCGCATGCGGTAATCCTCGGTTCCCTCGGCGTACAGCTCCACGCAGTATCGCTGCAGCAGGCCGATGGCCGGCATGAAGCTCTCGCGCTGCAGGCCGTTCAGATACAGGTTCTCGACCGCCGTATTGGAGGTGGTGACCAGGGTCACGCCCTCGGCGAACAGGCGCTCAAGCAGGCGCGCCAGCAGCATCGCATCGCCGATGTCGGTGACGAAGAACTCGTCCAGCACCAGCACGCGCAGGTTGCTGCGCCATTCCTGGGCGATCTTCGCCAGCGGGTCGCTCTGCCCCTGGTGCTCGCGCAGGCGCTCGTGGACGCTGCGCATGAAGCGGTGGAAGTGCGTGCGGTACTTCTGCTTGATCGGCAGGCCGTCGTAGAACAGGTCGACCAGGAAGGTCTTGCCACGGCCGACGCCGCCCCAGAAGTACAGGCCCTTGACCGGCTCGGGCTTCTTCCAGAACGAGGACAGGCGGTCCAGCCAGCCATCCTCGGCGCTGTCGACCAGGCCCAGGTGGATGCGGTCCAGCTCGGCCAGGGCCGCGTGCTGGGCCGGGTCGTCCTGCCAGTCGCCGCTGGCAACCCCGGCCGCGTACCGCTGCGACGGGGTCAACGCCTGCTCGCTCATGCCGCCGCGCCCAGCCAGTGCTTGACGCCATGGGTGAGCGCGCCGCGCAGGTCGATCAGCTTGCGGTGGAAGAAGTGGCTGGTTTCGGGCATGCGCACCAGCTCATGCGGGAAATCGAGCGTCTCCAGCCACTGGTAGACGGCCTGCGGGTCGACGACCTCGTCCTGCTCGCCCTGGATGACCAGCCAGCGGGCCGGTGGCTGCACGCCGCTGAAATCCCAGCGGCCGGCCGGCGGCGCGATCGAGATCAGCGCTTCCGGTTGCAGTTCGCCTGCGGCTTTCAGCGAAACGAAGGAGCCGAAGCTGAAACCGGCCAGCCACAGGCGGTCGTCCGGGCGCTGGCTGCGCACCCAGGCGGTGACCGCCTTGAGGTCGTCCTGTTCGCCCACGCCGTGGTCGAAGCGGCCGGCCGAGCCGCCGACGCTCCGGAAGTTGAAGCGCACCGTGGCGATGCCCAGCTCGCGAAGGGTGGTGGCGGTCATGGTGACCACCTTGTTGTGCAGGGTGCCGCCTTCGGTGGACAGCGGGTGGCAGATGACGGCCACGATCGGCTGCACCGGCACGTCGGCCTTGGGCAGGTCGACGACCACTTCCAGCGGGCCGGCCGGGCCGTCCAGTACGAGGCAGGCGGTTTCGCCGGGGGCGACGGGGAACGAGGGCTTGTGCATGGCACCATGATACCGTCCCCCGCCCCTGCCCTGTGCCCTGCCCCATGCTCTATCTGTCCCTGGCCGTGATCTGCAGTGTGCTGGTTTCAGTGGTGTTGAAGCTGGCCAACCGCCGCGCGCTGGACGTGCCACAGATGGTGACCTGGAACTATCTGGTCGCCGCCACCCTGACTGCCGTGGTGCTGCAGCCGCCGCTGGACGCGCTGCGCGCGCCGCATGCGCCGTGGCTGTCACTGCTGGCGCTGGCGGTGGTGCTGCCGTCGATCTTCCTGGTGCTGGGCCGCGCGGTGGCGGTGGCCGGCATCGTCCGCACCGACGTGGCCCAGCGCCTGTCGCTGCTGCTGTCACTGGCCGCGGCCTTCCTGTTCTTCGGCCAGACCGCCACGCCGTGGAAGCTGGCCGGTCTGGGTCTGGGCGTGCTGGCGATGGTGGCTATCAGCGTGCGCCCGCGTGGGCCGGCAGTGGCGGCCTCGCCGGGTGGCT
Source organism: Stenotrophomonas sp. SPM (assembly GCF_003105135.1). NCBI lineage: Bacteria > Pseudomonadati > Pseudomonadota > Gammaproteobacteria > Lysobacterales > Lysobacteraceae > Stenotrophomonas > Stenotrophomonas sp. SPM. The sequence continues at coordinate 24,380 of NZ_QETL01000057.1, forward strand.
GGGGCTGGCTGCTGGGCGTGTGGGGCGGCTTTGCCGTGGTGGACGTGCTGCTCAAGCAGGTGGCGCTGTCGGGCACGCCGTCGATGGCGGCGGTGCTGGCCAGCTTCAGCGTGGCCTTCGTGCTGATGCTGGTGCTGCAGCTGTGGCGGCATGCCAGCGGACGCAGCCGGCTGGCCTGGCGCAACCTGGGGGCCGGCGCGCTGCTGGGCCTGCTCAACGGCGGCAACATCCTCTTCTATGTGCATGCGCACCAGTCGATGCCGGACAGCCCGGCCACGGTGTTCGCCGGCATGAACATCGGCGTGGTGGTGCTGGGCGCGCTGGTGGGCGTGTTCGCCTTCGGCGAGGCCACCACCAAGTGGAACCGCGCCGGCCTGGCGCTGGCGGTACTGGCGATCGGGTTGATCGCCTGGGGGTGAGGCCGGAGCGATCCTGCCTTCTGTAGAGTCGAGCCATGCTCGACT
>NZ_QETL01000058.1:0-24498 GCF_003105135.1 Stenotrophomonas sp. SPM
TGCTGTGGACAGCCGAGCATGGGCTCGGCTCTACAGAAAGCAACCTCCAGCACGCCTGAACCCGGCCGTCTTCCCGGGCATGTCAAGAGCTTGTCGCCACCCCCTGCCCTCGCTACCCTGACCGGGCACTCCAGCGCTTCCCGACCCCGGCGACGATTTCCCCGTCAGCACCCGGGGCCCGCGCGCTCCAACCTGGTCCGGCATGTCCAACTCCCGCTTCGTACATCTCCACGTCCACACCGAGTTCTCGCTGGCGGACTCGACCATCCGCGTGCCGGCCAAACCGGACCAGGCGGACCCGAAAAAGGCCAAGCAGGCCAACCTGCTGTCGCGCTCGGTCGAACTCGGCATGCCCGCGCTGGCGGTAACTGACCTGAACAACCTGTTCGCCCTGGTCAAGTTCTACAAGGCCGCCGAAGGCGTGGGCATCAAGCCCATTGCCGGCGCCGACGTGATGATCACCGAGGAAGGCCAGGACCCGTGGCGGATGACCCTGCTGTGCCGCGACCGCGAGGGCTACCTCAGCCTGTCACGGCTGCTGACCCGTGCCTGGATGGAAGGCCACCGCCCCGAAGGCGGCGTCGCCATCCACCCGGACTGGCTGAAGGCGGGCAATGCCAACCTGTTCGCCCTGGCCGGCCGTGACAGCCTGGCCGGCCGCCTGGCGCTGGACGGCAAGCATGACCTGGCCGAGCAGCAGCTGGCCGACTGGCAGCGCGCGTTCGGCGATGGCCTGCACCTGGAGCTGACCCGCACCGGCCGCGATGGCGAGGAAACCTTCAACCGCTTCGCGCTGATGGCCGCCGGCCAGCGCGGCCTGCCGGTGGTGGCCAGCAACGACGTGCGCTTCCTGGCGCCGACCGATTTCAGCGCGCACGAAGCGCGCGTGTGCATTTCCACCGGCCGCGTGCTGGACGATCCCAAGCGCCCCCGCGAGTACAGCGACCAGCAGTACCTGAAGTCTGCCGAGGAGATGTGCGCGCTGTTCGCCGACATTCCCGATGCGATCGACAACACGCTGGCGCTGGCCGAGCGCTGCAACATCGAGATGCGGCTGGGCACCTACTTCCTGCCCAACTACCCGGTGCCCGACGACGAGACCCTGGACACCTGGATCCAGAAGATGTCGCGCGACGGCCTGGAAGAGCGCCTGCAGAAGAACCCGCTCGCGCCGGGCAAGACCCGCGAAGAGTATTTCGAACGCCTTGAGTTCGAGCTCAACACCATCATCAAGATGGGCTTCCCGGGCTACTTCCTGATCGTTGCCGACTTCATCCAGTGGGGCAAGAACCAGGGCATCCCGATCGGCCCCGGCCGTGGTTCGGGTGCCGGTTCGCTGGTGGCGTGGGCGCTGAAGATCACCGATCTGGACCCGCTGCCATACAACCTGCTGTTCGAGCGATTCCTGAACCCGGAACGCGTGTCGATGCCCGACTTCGACATCGACTTCTGCATGGACCGCCGCGACGAGGTGATCGACTACGTCGCGCGCAAGTACGGCCGCGAACGCGTCAGCCAGATCATCACTTACGGCACCATGGCCGCCAAGGCAGTGGTGCGCGACTCCGGGCGCGTGCTGGGCTTCCCATACGGCCTGGTGGACGGCGTTTCCAAGCTGATCCCGAACATCCTCGGCATCCACCTGAAGGATGCGCTGGGCAAGGGCAAGGAAGGCCCGAGCTCGGAAATGGCGTCGGCCGAACTGATCCAGCGCTACGAAACCGAAGACGACGTCCGCGACCTGATCGACCTGGCGCTGCAGCTGGAAGACCTGACCCGCAACGCCGGCAAGCACGCCGGTGGCGTGGTGATCGGGCCCGAGCCGCTGAGTGAGTTCTGCCCGCTGTACGCCGAACACGATGAGAACGGCCTGGGCAAGAACCCGGTCACCCAGTTCGACAAGAACGACGTGGAAGAAGTCGGCCTGGTGAAGTTCGACTTCCTCGGCCTGCGCACGCTGACGATCATCGACTGGGCGGTGAAGGCGATCAACAAGCGCCACGAGCGCGCCGGCATCCCGCCGGTGGATATCGCCGCGATCCCGCTGGACGATGCGCCCACCTACAAGGACATCTTCGCCAACGGCAACACCGGTGCGGTGTTCCAGTTCGAATCCTCGGGCATGCGCCGCCTGCTGAAGGACGCGCGCCCCGACCGCTTCGAAGACCTCATCGCGCTGGTGTCGCTGTACCGACCCGGCCCGATGGACCTGATTCCTTCCTTCAACGCGCGTAAGCACGGCCAGGAAGAAATCATCTATCCCGATCCGCGCACCGAAGCGATCCTGAAGGACACCTACGGCATCATGGTGTACCAGGAGCAGGTGATGCAGATGGCGCAGATCGTCGGCGGCTACTCGCTGGGCGGCGCCGACCTGCTGCGCCGTGCAATGGGCAAGAAGGTGCCGGCCGAAATGGCCAAGCACCGCGAGATCTTCCGCGAGGGTGCGGCCAAGGACGGCGTCGACGAAGCCAAGGCCGATGCGATCTTCGACCTGATGGAGAAGTTCGCCGGCTACGGCTTCAACAAGTCGCACGCCGCCGCCTACGCGCTGGTCAGCTACCAGACCGCCTGGCTCAAGCGCCATTACCCGGCCGAGTTCATGGCGGCCACGCTGTCCTCGGACCTGGACAACACCGAAAAGGTGGTCGGCTTCCTGGACGAGGTGCGTAATCTCGGCCTGACCGTGCTGCCGCCGAAGGTGAACCACTCTGCGTTCATGTTCGAAGCCGTCACCCCGGACACCATCCAGTACGGCCTGGGCGCGATCAAGGGCGTCGGCCAGGGTGCCTGCGAAGCGGTGGTGGACGAGCGCCTGAAGGGCGGCGACTACAAGGACCTGCTCGACTTCTGTACCCGCGTCGGTTCAGCCAAGCTCAACCGTCGCACGCTGGAGGCGATGATCAACTGCGGCGCGCTGGACGAGCTGGGCCACAACCGTGCCTCGCTGATGCTGCAGCTGCCGGAGGTGCTCAAGGCCACCGAGCAGATGGCGCGCGAGCGTGCCTCGGGCCAGAACTCGCTGTTCGGCGGCCCCGATCCGAGCACGGTGACCATCCAGCTGGACCTGGTCGAAGCCGAGGAATGGCCGCTGCTGCAGCGCCTGAATGGCGAGCGCGACACGCTGGGCTTCTACCTCAGCGGCCACCCGTTCGATCCGTGGCGCGATGATGTGCGCGACCTGGTCGGCAACGACCTGGGCTCGGTGGAGAAGATCTGGAGTTCCAGCAACAGCGGTGGTGGTGGTGGCAACGGCGGCGAGAAGCGCTGGCGCCCGGAAGTGCCGACCGTGCTGGCCGGCCAGGTGGTCGGCGTGCGCCGCAAGGGCGAAAGCCAGATCTTCATCCAGCTCGAGGATGGCCGCGGCCGCGTCGAGTGCAGCGCGTTCTCCGATGCCATGGCCGAGTTCGGCCACCTGATGACCAAGGACCGCATCCTGGTGGTCAAGGGTGGCCTGCGCGAGGACGAGTTCAACGGTGGCTACGCGCTGCGCATCCGCCAGTGCTGGGACTTCGATGAGGTCTGCGCCAACTACGCCACGCGCCTGTCGCTGCGCCTGGACCTGCGCCAGCAGCGCCCGGTCTGGGAACGCGTCAATGCCCTGCTCGACCGCCATCGCCCCGGGCGCACACCGCTGCGCCTGGACCTGCTGCTGAAGGGCCCGCAGGGCGGCGTGGCAGGCATGCTCGACGTATCCGGGCAGAGCGCGGTGCGCATCGACTCCAAGCTGATGGAGGCGCTGCGCGCCGATCCGGCCGTGCGCACGCTGAAAGTGCGCTACAGCCCGCCGTGGGCCAACTGAGGCTGGCCCACGCGTTGCGTTATTCCGCTGTTGCCATCAAGGACGATAGACCTTCGTGAAACTGCTGTTCCCCTGCTTCGCTGCCCTGGTGCTGGCCGCCTGTTCGTCCAAGGTCGATTTCGAGATCGACAACCCGACCGCCACGCCGCTGGCCATCAGCATCGATGGCAAGGACCTGCCGGTGGCGCCCAACGCCTCGCGCCCGGTCAGCCTCGCGCCGGGCGAGCACACGCTGCACACCGAGCGCCTGGGCGATGTGCGCTTCAATGTCTACATCGACAGCCGCGGCGGCCTGATCAACCCGACCCTCAGCGAGTACGTCACCGCGCGCGAGATCTACGTGACCGGCGAAGACAGGCTGAAGAACTTCGGCGCCAGTGGCCTGGGCATCGAGATCGGCGGCGTGGCGTTCAAGGGTCCGTTCGACAAGTTCCACGGCCTGTTCATCGACAAGACCTGGAACTTCGGCGTGCGCGAGCCGTTCCCGCAGGAACAGATCGTCGCCCACGTCGATTCCTCTGGCGGCAAGATCAGCACCAAGATCTTCACCGCGCCCGACTTCATCACCTATGTCGAGGAAGGCATGGGCGAACCGGGCGCGTTCAAGCGCGAGCATCCGGCCGGCTACGTGGCCCCGGTCTACACCCTGGAACCGGCCCCGGCCAGCCTGCCCGCGCTGGATCCGGCCTTCGAGGCCCACGCCGGCCCGCTGCGCGATCTCTACGCGCGTTGGCTGAAGGCCAGCACCGCGGCCGAGCAGAAGGCCCTGCGCAAGGAAGACTTCCAGGCGAGCATGGCGTTCACCCAGGCCACCGCGACGCTGGGCTCGAAGCTGCCGGTGGCCGCCAACCAGGCCTACAACGACTTCGTCGCTCTCCGCAGCACCGAAATGGCCCGCAGCGCCGTGGTCCTGCCCTGAGCTGACTGGCGCCCCCCTGCCCGGCTGGGGTACCGTCGCCTTCCAGACGAAGGCGTACGGGCCATTGCTGCGCATTCGGCTAGAATTCCCCCCTTCTTTACACGACGGCTTCCGATGAATCCGAACTACCTCGACTTCGAGCAACCCATCGCCGACCTGGAAGCAAAGATCCAGGAGCTGCGCAACGCCAGTGCCGGACCGGCGGTCAATGTCGAGGCCGAGGTTCACGCCCTGCAGGACAAGCTGCGCCTGCGCACCGCGCAGATCTTCCGCAACCTGACCTCGTGGCAGGTGCTGCAGCTGGCCCGCCACCCGTCGCGCCCGTACACCGCCGATTACCTGCGCATCATCTTCGATGAGTTCCAGGAACTGGCCGGTGACCGCGCCTTCGCCGACGACAAGGCCATCATGGGCGGCCTGGCCCGCATCAACGGCCGCTCGGTGATGGTGATCGGCCACCAGAAGGGCCGCGACACCAAGGAAAAGATCAAGCGCAACTTCGGCATGCCCAAGCCGGAGGGCTACCGCAAGGCGCTGCGCCTGATGAAGATGGCCGAGCGCTTCGGCCTGCCGGTGCTGACCCTGATCGACACCGCCGGCGCCTGGCCGGGCATCGACGCCGAATCGCGCGGCCAGTCCGAAGCGATCGCGCGCAACCTGATGGAAATGGCCGAGCTGAAGGTGCCGATCGTCTGCACCGTCATCGGTGAAGGCGGTTCCGGCGGCGCGCTGGCGCTGGGCGTGGGCGACCGCACCGTGATGCTGGAATACGCGGTGTACTCGACCATCACCCCGGAAGGCTGCGCCTCGATCCTGTGGAAGGACGCGGGCAAGGCCAAGGACGCCGCCGAACAGCTGGGCCTGACCGCCCCGCGCCTGAAGGACCTGGGCCTGGTCGACAAGGTCGTGCGCGAGCCGACCGGTGGCGCCCACCGCAACCCGACCCAGATGGCAAAGCGCCTGAAGGCCGTGCTGCTGAACGAACTGGAAGCGCTGGACAAGCTGTCCACCGAACAGCTGCTGGAACAGCGCTACACCCGCCTGCGCAGCTACGGCACCTACGAAGCCGCATAAGCCGGTAGTGCCGGCCGCTGGCCGGCAACATGCAGGGTTGCAGCAGCGAAAGAGCCGGGCAGAGGCCCGGCTCTTCTCGTTTGCGCGTTGACGGCATCCACGCCTCAGAACGGCTTGGCCAGCACCAGCCAGACAATCGGAATGAAGGCCAGCAGCGGGATCTCGTTGATCCAGCGCAGCGCGCGCGAGGACGGCAGCGCACGGCCCTTGGCCACGCCCTTCAGCAGGCGCCCGGTCCAGATGAAGTACACCAGCAGCAGCACCACCAGGCCCAGCTTGGCGTGCAGCCAGCCGGCGCCACCGGGCGCGACCATGGTCGGGAAATCGGGGATGACCTTGTAGCCCAGCCACAGCACCAGGCCCAGCACGAAAGCCAGGCCGAACATCGAATGGCCGAAGCGGTACAGGCGCAGGCCCATCAGCTGCAGGCGCTCGCCCACCGCCGGCTGGCCCGCGGTCTCGGCCAGGTTCACCAGGATGCGCGGCAGGTAGAACACCGTTGCCATCCAGGCCACCACGAACACGATGTGGAAGGTCTTGACCCAGTAATAGCTCTGCATGTGCTCGCTCCAGCGGCTGGCGGGGATGGGTGGCCATTGTCGCAGTAGAGCCACCCCATGGGTGGCTGCCGCGGCCAATTGCCGCACCACGGCCGCGACGCCGTACGATAGGCGCCGTTTTCACCCTCTACGTGCCCTGCCCCATGGACAAGACCTACGACGCCGCCTATTTCCAACGCTGGTACCGCCGTGCCGACATCGGCGGCAGTGCTCGCCTGGCGCGCAAGGTCGCTCTGGCCGTGGCCACCGCCGAGTACTACCTGGAACGACCGGTGCGCAGCGTGCTCGACATCGGCTGCGGCGAAGGCGCCTGGCGCGCGCCGCTGCTGAAGCTGCGTCCGAAGGTCCACTACCTCGGCTTCGACAGCAGCGAGTACGCTGTGCGCCGTTACGGACGTACCCGCAACCTGCACATGGCCAGCTTCGGCGATTTCGCCTGGCTGCGGCCCTGCGCCCCGGTCGACCTGCTGGTGTGTTCGGACGTGATGCACTACGTGCCCGACCGCGAGCTGCGGGCCGGCCTGGCCGGCGTGGCCGAGCTGACCGCCGGCGTGGCGTTCCTGGAGACCTTTGCCGCCGAGGATGAGTTCGACGGCGATCATGAGGGCTTCCAGGCCCGGCCGGCACGCTGGTACCGCCGCGAGCTGGCCCGCCAGGGCCTGCAGGCCGTTGGTTCACACCTGTGGCTGGGCCCCGGCTTGGCCGAGGAGGCCGCCGCGCTGGAAAAGATGTGAATCCGGATTCATTATTTTTAGCAGACTTAACCCGTGGGACGCCCTGATGGGATATGCTGCGCGGCAACATATGACCATACATATTCGGTCGTCATGCTCTATCAACTACACGAACTGACCCGCAACCTGCTCGCCCCCTGGGTGCACCAGGCCCAGGCCAACGCCAGATTCTTCGCCAACCAGGGCCACTGGTGGTCGCAGATGCCGGGCGCTGATCGCCTGGCGGCGGTCAATGAACTCTTCCATCGCATCGGCAAGGATTACGAGAAGCCCGAATGGGGCATCAACGAAATCGAGGTCGAAGGCGAGCGCGTGCCGATCGTCGTGCACGAGGAAGTGAGCAAGCCGTTCTGCAAGCTGCTGCGCTTCAAGCGCCACAGCAACGAAGCCGACCAGCTGCACACCATGCTCAACCAGCCGTTCGTGCTGGTGGTGGCGCCGCTGTCGGGCCACCACGCCACGCTGCTGCGCGATACCGTGCGCACGCTGCTGCGCGACCACCGCGTGTACGTCACCGACTGGGTGGACGCGCGCATGGTGCCGGCCAGCGAAGGTGAGTTCGGCTTGGACGATTACATCGCCTACATCCAGGAGTTCATCCGCCACCTGGGCGTCGAACGCCTGCACGTGGTGAGCGTGTGCCAGCCGACAGTGCCGGTATTGGCTGCGGTTTCGCTGATGGCCAGCCGTGGCGAGCCGACCCCGCGCACGCTGGTGATGATGGGTGGCCCGATCGATGCGCGCTGCAGCCCCACCGCAGTGAACAACCTGGCCACGCAGAACCCGCTGTCGTGGTTCGAGAACAACGTCATCCACACCGTGCCGGCCAGCTACCCAGGCGCCGGCCGCCGCGTGTACCCGGGCTTCCTGCAGCACGCCGGCTTCCTGTCGATGAACCCCAGCCGCCACTTCAGTTCGCACTGGGATTTCTACACCGACCTGGTCAAGGGCGATCTGGAAGACGCCGACGCGCATCGCAATTTCTACGACGAGTACAACGCCGTGCTGGACATGCCGGCCAAGTACTACCTGGATACCATTTCGGTGGTGTTCCAGGACTTCCTGCTGCCGCGTGGCGAGTGGGTGGTCAACGGCGAGAAGGTCGACCCGTCGGCCATCCGCGATACTGCCCTGCTGAGCATCGAAGGCGAGCTGGATGACATCGCCGGCCTCGGCCAGACCGAAGCGGCGCAGGCGCTGTGCACCGGCATCGCGGCCGACCGCCGCGAGCACTTCATCGTTGAAGGCGCCGGCCACTACGGCATCTTCAGCGGCCGCCGCTGGCGCGAAGTGGTGTACCCGAAGGTACGCGATTTCTTCGCCGCCCATGCCGAAGCACCGGCCGCCAAGGCCACGAAGAAGAAGAGCAACGTCACCCCGTTGCGGCGCAAGGCGGGGTAAATCCCCGCCGAGGGGTCGGATGCCTTTCCTGCGGAAAGGGCTCTGACCCCGGCACGATCGGATCCCACCCCTCTGCCGTTACAGCCGCACCAGCAGGTTCTTGGCCAGCAGCCCATGCAGCTTGCCGATGCCGCGTGCCAGGTGCATCGTCACCAGCAGCAGCAGCGCGCCCACCACCGCCAGCACCGGGGTGAACTCCAGCGGCAGCACGTTGGTGCCATCGATGTAGATGCTCGGTGCGGTCGAGTCGAACAGCGCCGCCACCGGCGACCAGATGAAGGCCAGCGACACCGCCAGCAGGGTCACCGCGATGGTGAAGTAGACGATGCCCAGCGGCAGCATCAGCAGAAAGTACAGCAGCGTCAGCCAGGTGCGCCCATCAGTGAACATGTCGCCGATGCGCTGCAGCCAGGTGCGGCTGCGGTCGGTGTACTGCGGCCGGCGCGGCATGCGCTCGCCCAGCAGCGCTTCCACCAGCCGCCCTTCCAGCAGCGCCAGCCCGCGCACCGAACCGAAGAACAGCACCGTCAGCGGTATGCCGATGATCAGGATCATCAGGCCCAGCGACAGCGACAGCCCGGTCACCACCCAGGTGAAGAAGAAGGTACCCGTGGCCAGCGACAGCAGCATGTAGAACAGCGCGCCATAGGTGTGCGGGTCCAGCACGACGCCGAAGAAGCGCGCCATCAGCGAGCGCTGCACCGGCGCAGGGGTCGGCGCGGCCGGTGCCACGCCACTGGCCTCGGCGGCGGCGCGCAGCACCGGGCTGGTATCGGCACGCGGCGTACGCAGCGCACGGTTCACGGTCACCTCGGTCTCGCGATAGATCTCCGCCACTTCCTCCGGCGCGCCGTAGCTGCCGGCCACGTCGGCGATGACGTCGGCCTCGCTGCGGCCCGGCTGCGCGGCCAGTTCGGAGCGCAGGTACTCCTCGGCGTCGTACAGGGCGTCCTGCACCATCGCCGGATCGGCACCCTGCAGGGCCGCGCGCAGCTGTGCCAGGTACTGCGCGATCGTGGTGGGCAGGCCAGTGCCTGCCAGGTTCTGCTCGTTCATTGCGGTACCCCCTCCAACACGGAATCGACGGAATCGCGGGTGGCCTGCCAGGCCTGGCGCCACTGCGCCAGCACCTCGTGGCCACGTTCATTGATGCGGTAGTAGCGGCGCGGCGGGCCACTGCTGGACGGCTCGACATGGCTTTCCAGCAGGCCGGCGCCCTCCAGGTTGCGCAGCACCGGGTACAGCGCGCTCTGCTTGCCGCTCAGCACGCCCTCGCCCACGCGCTCCAGCTCCTTGGCGATCAGGTAGCCGTACAGCGGCTCCCCGGCCCGGGCCAACACCGCCAGCAGAGCCAGCGACACGGTTCCGGCGCTGAGCTCCTTCTGGAACTTCTTCAGGTGGACGTCGTCCTCGCTCATGACCGGCCCTCCACTATGTTGGAGTCAACAGTAGTGTGAAGTGCGCTATAGCGAATGTGTCGTTAGTCACCGTGCAGGTTGGCGTGGGCGAGCCTGTCGCGCAGAATCGGAAGCTCGTTCATGTTCCGGGGTTTCCATGTCGCACCATCGTCGCCTTGCCCTGACCACCCTTGCCCTCGCCTGCCTGCTGCCGGCCCTGGCCAGCGCCGCCACGCCCTACCGCAGCCCGCAGCAGATCCTCGATGCATCGGCCGCAGGCGACTGGCGCACCCCGGACCCGGCCAACCTGCTGTACATGGATCTGCCGGCCGGACGGGTGATCATCGAGCTGGCGCCGCAGTTCGCCCCGCGCCATGTCGCCAACATCCAGACCTTCGCCCATGAGCACTTCTGGGACGGCACCAGCATCTATCGTTCGCAGGACAACTTCGTGGTGCAGTTCGGCGATGCCGACGCCGATGACGCGGCCAAGGCCAAGCCGTTCGGCAGTGCCGCGCGCAAGCTGCCGGCCGAATTCGAACGTGCCAGCGCCGGCCTGAAGGTGAGCGTGCTGCCCGACCGCGATGGCTGGGCCGCGCAGACCGGGTTCGTCGATGGCTTCCCGGTGGGCCAGGACCCGCAGGCCGGCAAGGCCTGGCTGGCGCACTGCTACGGCATGCTCGGTGCCGGCCGCAGCAACGAGGAAGACAGCAGCATCGGCGCCGAACTGTACGTGGTGACCGGGCAGTCACCGCGCCAGCTGGACCGCAACATCACCGTGGTCGGCCGCGTGCTGAAGGGCATGGAGCTGCTCAGCGCGATTCCGCGCGGGCCGGCGCCAATGGGCTTCTATGAAGACCCGAAGCTGCGCACGCCGATCGTCTCGATCCGCCGCGCCAGCGACGTGCCGGAGGCCGAGCGCACGCCGATCCAGGTGCTGCGCACCGATTCGAAGACCTTCGCCGATACGGTGGAAGCGCGGCGCAACCGCGTGGATGACTTCTACAAGCGCCCGGCCGGGCATATCGACCTGTGCAATGTTCCGGTGCCAATGCGGTAGCACATCGACTTTTCTCAGTTGACACGTGCTGAAGGCGATTCCTCGTTCATGGGCGTCACTTTTCTTTGCCCGCGCAAAGAAAAGTAACCAAAAGAAACGCGCCGCCGTCCGCGAGCCGGCGCTGCGCGCCGGTTCCCTGCGCTCCTCGGTCCGTCGAGGGACGGCGCGGAACTCGCTGCGCTCAGACACCCGCGCCTCTTCGCCCTCGCCGGACCTGCGGTGCTCGGCTCGCTCCAAGGCGGACCCAGATCAAGATCCACAGCCGCGCGCGCAAGCATCGATGACGCCGCTGGGCAGCGCCCGGCACCACCCGTCTGTGGGCGCCGTCAGCCCTTCTGGCTGACGGCCACGCTGCCGAGGATCAGGCCGCCGGCAATCAGCATCTGCAGGGTCACCGGCTCGCCGAGGAACAACCACGCGAACGCCGCGCCGAACAACGGAATCAGATAGGTCACCGTCGACGCGCGCGAGGGGCCGATGCGGCCGATCAGGCGGTAGAACATCAGGAACGCCAGGCCGGTGCAGGCCACGCCAAGTGCGATCGCGGCGCCCCAGGCCTTGCCCGGGATCGCCGCCTGCGGCCAGTGGGTCACCGCCATCGGCAGCATCCACAGCGAGGCGCAGCCCAGCGTCGCTGCAGCGGCAGCGGCCGATGGCAGGCCGGTCATGTGCCGCTTCACCAGGTTCACGCCCAGCCCGTACAGCAGTGAGGCCGCAGCGCCGGCCAGCACGGCCATGCCGATGCTCAGGCCCGACACCTTGGCCGTGGCCAGCACCACCACGCCGGCAAAGCCGACCAGCAGCGCACTGGCGCGACGCACGCCGATCTTCTCGCCGAAGAACAGGAAGGCGATCAGCGCAGCGAACAGCACGGTCATCGCGTTGCAGATCGCGCCGATGGCCGCCGGTGCGTGCTCGGCCGAATAGGCGAACAGCACGAAAGGCAGTGCCGAGTTGATCAGGCCGATCGGGGCCAGCCACAGCCAGCGGCGCGACGGGAAGTGGGCGCGGGCGCGCCACAGGAACGGCATCAGCACCAGCGCGCCCAGCACCAGACGGACTTCGACCAGCGCGAACGGGCCGAACGAAGGCACGGCCACGCGCATGAACAGGAACGAGCAGCCCCAGATCGCGCCCAGCAGGGTCAATTCCAAGGGGGTGCGCCAATCGCGTTCTGCCACCTGCGGTACCGCGTTCATGCCCTGCCTCCGTCCTGCGCCTGCGCTGTGTCTGGGCCAACAGGATCATCCGCAGACGCCTGCCGCACAAGCGCGTAGTATCGCTGCCAGCCACAAATATGGTTTGAGGCTCGACATGCAGCTACGCCCCTCCCTGCTCCCTGCGCTGGCCGTGTTCGCGGTGGCCGCGCGCCACCAGAACTTCGCCCAGGCCGCGCTGGAGCTGCACCTGACCGCCAGCGCGGTCAGCCACCACGTGCGCCGCCTGGAGGAGGTGCTGGAGGTGCGCCTGTTCCTGCGCCACGCCCGCGGCGTGCGCCTGACCGCGGAGGGCCGTCAGCTGGCCGACGCCGCCAGCGCTGCGTTCACCGATGTCGCCGCCGTGGCCCACCACCTGCAGCCGGATGCGGACAGCGTGCCGCTGCGGATCGCCACGCTGCGCTCGCTGTCCTACTGCTGGCTGCTGCCACGCCTGCCGCGCTTCACCCAGGCCCATCCGCACATCCGCATCGAACTGCACACCGGTAGCGGCCTGGACCGCTACGACGAGAACGGGCCGGAGGTCGGCATCCGCTACGGCCTGGGCCAGTGGCCCGGCCTGCATGCGCAGCACCTGATGGACGACAGCCTGTTCCCGGTGGCCTCGCCGGCCCTGCCCGGCGTGGAGGCGCTGCAGGACCCGGCGCGGATCGCCGAGCTGCCGCTGCTGACCGACCTTTCGCCACAGGGCTGGCGTGACTGGTTCCGCCATGCCGGTGTGCGACCGCCCTCACCCTTGCCGCCCATGCACACGTTCGCCGACAGCACCGATGCGATGCGCGCGGCGGTGTACGGCATGGGCGCGGTGCTGGCGCGCACGCATGTGGCCCAGCCCTACCTGCAGCGCTATGAAGTAGTGCGTCTGCCTGGCCCGGCACTGAAGGCGCGCTATGCCTACTACGTGGTGCATGCCGAGGCGCAGCCGCCCAGCCCGGCCGCGCGATTGTTCATCGACTGGCTGCTGCCCCAGGCGCAGGACGAACGCACGCCCATCCCCGCTCTGCCCGACAGCCTGCTCGGCCGCCCGCCCACGGCCGGCTGACTGCACCGTCACCCGGTCTTTGCCCGCCGCTGGCTAGGCTGCACGCAACCCCACACCGTGTACCTGCCATGGCAATGCTGCGACTGCGCATCACCGGAACCGAAGACGACGCCCGCGCCATCAGCGATCTGCTGCTGGGCCTGGAAGGCATCGAACACGTCGAGGAAACCGACGACCTGATGCCGCATATGGATGACGACGATTCCAGTTCGGCCGGGCTGTCCGATGACATCGGCCCGGGCATCCACGAACTGGAAGTGGAAGTCGGCAACGAAAACACCGCGCAGAAGGTGCGCGATGCGGTGCAGGAGCTGGCGTTGGAGCTGGATGTGTTCGTCGAGTACGAGACCGACGAAGGCTGAGGGGTCGCCGGGCATGGCCCGGCGTTACCACTGCACTGAGATTCGCCGGGCATGGCCCGGCGTCACCCCCCTGCGTTCGATCACGCCTTGCGACGGCGCCTGCGCAGCCATGCGCGGATGCCCCAGCCGGCCAGCAGCGCCACGATGGCGACCGGCAGCAGGGCCGCCGCCGCGCGGATCAGGAGCGCGATGCTGGTGCTGAGGATGCTGCCCGATTCACTCAGCGCTTCACCGATCTCACTGCGGCTGCGCTGGCCCGAAGTCGTATCGAAGTGCAGCGTCACCAGCTGGGTATCGATGCGACGCCGCTGCTGCGCGGCATCCTTGTTGGCCTGCTCCACGCCCGCCTCGATCTCCGACAGGCGCGTGGTGATCGCCATCAGTTCCTCGATCTTCAGATCCTTGCGCTCCTGGTAGGACAGCAAGCGGGCGTGTTCTTTTTCCAACCGGGCCTTGGTCAGCGCGGTGTCGGCCACCTGCTGGGCCAGATCCTCGGCGCGGGTAGTGCGCGCCTGTACCTGCCCGCCTTCACCGGCCAGGCCGATCAACGGCTCCACGCCCTTCGGCGCGATGCGCGCCTTGACCTCGCCACTGGGGCGCTCGCCGCTGCGCTGGTCGACTTCCAGCACCGCACAATCACCGAACTTCGCACCTTGGCAGGCCTGGGTGACCTGCTGGATGCGCGATGCGATCTGCGTAGCTTCCAGCTGCACCTGCACATCGTGCTCGTAAGCGAGGAACGCGCCGTCTGGTGAGGCCACCGCCTCGGCCGCGGCGCCGCCAGCGGAGGCGGCGTGGTCGCCCTGCGCAGCGCAGCCCGCCAGCGCTGCTGCCAGTACCAGCGCAACCAGCCCGCCTGGCTTGATGAAAAGGCTTCTTCCTTGAATCTGCATGGGGTTGCCCTCCGGGGCGTTGGGAGTCCTGCCAGCGCCCATGGTAAGCCTATGGCAGGGGGACAAAGCGCCCCGCGGGGCCTATGCTCGGGGATTGATCCCAGTACAGGAACGCCGATGCGCCCGCATCTCCTTGCCCTTGCCCTGGTCGCCGCTCTGGCCGGTTGCCAGCCGGCCGACGCCCCGACCAACGGTTCCACCCCGGCCGCCAGCCAGCAGGCCGGCGACGCGGCGGTCGACACCGCCTTCGCCGACCTGTCCAAGCGTGCGCTGGACACGTGGATGCAGCTGTCCCCGGTCAGCGCCACGCAGATCGGCGACCACCGCCATGACAGCGAGATCGACGACCTGAGCGCGGCCGGCCAGCAGAAGACCGTGGCGGCCTACAAGGGCCTGCTCGCCGAACTGGACAAGATCGACGTGGCCAAGCTCGGCCGCGAGAACCAGGTCGATGCGGCGATCCTGCGCAACCAGCTGCAATCGGAAATCTGGAACAGCGAAGTGCTGCAGTCTGGCAAGTGGGACCCGCAGGTCTACAACGGCCTGGCCGGCAGTGCCCTGTACGGCCTGATGGCGCGCGAATTCGCACCGCTGCCCGACCGCCTGAAGTCGGCCACCGCGCGCATGGAAAAGCTGCCGGCGATCTTCGCCCAGGCCCGTGAGAATCTGGACCCGGCACGCGTGCCGAAGATCCATGCCGAGACGGTGGCCAAGCAGAACAAGGGCATCCTCAGCATCGTCGATACCTTCATCACCCCGCACATCGGCGAACTGCCGCAGGCCGACCAGCAGCGCCTGCAGGCCGCCATCGACGGCCTGAAGAAGGCCGTGGACGAGCAGCAGACCTGGCTGGACAAGACCCTGGTACCGAACGCCAAGGGTGACTTCCGCATCGGTGCAGAAAAATACGACCAGAAGCTGAAGTTCGCGCTGAACTCCTCCCTGTCGCGCCAGGAGATCGGTGAGCGTGCGCGCGCCGAACTCAAGCGCGTGCGCGAGGATATGTATGGCATCGCGCAGACCGTGCTGAAGGACAAGCCGGGCGCGCCGGAGATGCCGGCGCAGCCGACCGACGAGCAGCAGCAGAAGGCCATCGAAGCCGCGCTGGAACTGGCCTACGCCGACAAGCCGGCGCGCGACAAGGTGGTCGACGATGCCAAGGCGGCACTGGAGCAGTCCACCGCGTTCGTGCGCGAACACGACCTGATGACCCTGCCCGATGCGCCGGTCGACATCATCCTGATGCCGGAATTCCAGCGTGGCGTGGCCGTGGCCTACTGCGATTCGCCGGGCCCGCTGGACAAGAACCTGAAGACGTTCTACGCCGTCTCGCCGATTCCGGACGACTGGAACGACAAGCAGGTCGACTCGTTCCTGCGTGAGTACAACTCGCGCATGATCCACCTGCTGAGCATCCACGAAGGCACCCCGGGCCATTACCTGGAAGGCTGGCACTCGGCAAAGTTCCCCTCGACCCTGCGTGCGGTGCTGCGTTCGGGCCTGTTTGCCGAAGGCTGGGCGGTCTACACCGAGCGCATGATGCAGGAGCAGGGTTACCTCAACAACGACCCGCTGTTCCACCTGGTGCAGCTGAAGTTCTACCTGCGCACGATCTCCAACGCGATCCTCGACCAGGGCGTGCACGTGGACAACTGGGATCGCGAGAAGGCGATGCACCTGATGACCCACGACGCGTTCCAGCAGGAAAGCGAAGCCTCGGGCAAGTGGGTGCGCGCGCAGCTGACCTCGGCACAGCTGCCGACCTACTTCGTCGGTGCGCAGGAACACTTCGACACCCGCAAGGCGATGCAGGACAAGCTGGGCGACACGTTCAACCTGAAGGCCTACCACGACCAGATGCTGTCCTACGGCGCACCGCCGGTGCGCTTCGCACGCCAGCTGATGCTGGACCAGCCGATCGAGTGATCGATCGGGCGAGAGCTGGAAACGGAACGGCCCGGGGAGACCCGGGCCGTTTTTTGTTCGGCGTTCTGGATGGGGTTCATCCACGCATGGCGTGCATGGCATTCACTTCACCGCGCGATGCAGCAGGCGCTCGAACTGCACGTCACTGCATCCGTCCTGCCCGCATCCCGGCAGGGCCAACTCCACCCGCCCCGGCGGCCGTGCATCACTCAAGGGAACCGCGTCACGCAACTGCGTGCGGGTGGGATAGACATACACCAGCCGGTAACGCGCTTCGCCGCTTTGCCCGCGCCAGCGCTCGAACTGCAGCAGGCCGCCGATCGGCGTCTTTTCCAGCTGGCCCGGCAGCGTGTAATCAGAGACCCCCATCGCCGCCAGCACGGCGCCGATGTTGGAATCGTGGCCCACCAGCAGGCTCACCTTCGGCGACTGCGGATCGGCAAACGCGGCACCGATGTGCGACAGCAGCGGCGCCGCCACATCGCGCGCCACCTCCGGCGTGCCGAACAGGATGTCCTGGTAAGCATTGCGCACCCGCGCCAGTGCCTGCCATTGCGTATCGTCGTGCAACCTGCCCCAACCGGCCGCAGTACCCATCGCGTTCTGGTAGTCCTCCATCAGCAGCGCATCGACCATGCCATTGGCCAGCGCCAGCGAACCAGACGCCCCCGGCTCCCTGCCCGCTTCCGCGCGGAACTGGCTGTCGCCCGCACGCAGCGTGCAGTGGCTGCGTCCCGTGCAGGCTGGCGAGGCCGCGTGTTCCACCACGCCCTCCACCACCTGCAGATCCGGGCCCAAACGCGCCTTTGATTCGGCCTTCTGCATGGCACGCAGGGCGCGGCGCTGGAAGCCGGCGTCGTCGCGGTGGATCACCGGTTCGAACAGCGGATCCATCGTGCCCAGCGGCCGACGCTGTTCCACCGTCACGTGGCAACCGGGGAAGGCGCCGGCAATGAAGAACTGCGCGGTGGCCTGGGTGCGCTGCAGGCTGTTGGCCAGCGCATGGAAGTCACTGGCCTGCGGGCAGCCGCCGGCCGGCAGCAGCTGCTGCGTGCGCAGCCACTGGCCGAGGTAGCGGCCCATGTAGACCTCCAGCACCCCGCCCTTCGTGGTCAGCTCGCCGGCGGCAACATCCCACTTCGTCCAGGCATGCGGCGTGGCTTCGGCCAGCGTGCCCGAGGACACCAGTGGCGCGCGCAGGGTGTGGCGGCTGAGCAGGACCACCTGATCGAGCGTGTCGCCGTGAACGGGGGCTGGCGCGGCGGCCGCGGTTGAACTGACCAGGGCGAGCGCGAGCAGCAAAGGGCGTAGCGGGTGGATCATGCGGGTCTCCGGAAACACACCGGGGTCAGAGCCCTTTCCTGCGGAAAGGGATCCGACACCAAGGGATGCATGGCTGGGGTCGGATCCCTCCCGCAGGGAGGGCTCCGACCCGATCCCATCATTGGTCGGCAGCCACGAACCCACCGGTCTGCCGCGCCCACAGGCGCGCGTACAGGCCACCGGCGGCGATCAGCTCGGCATGGGTGCCGGTTTCGACGATGCGGCCCTGGTCCATCACCACCAGCCGGTCCATGCGTGCGATGGTCGACAGGCGGTGCGCGATCGCGATCACCGTCTTGCCGCCCATCAGCTCGTCCAAGCTGTCCTGGATCGCCGCTTCCACTTCCGAATCCAGCGCCGAGGTGGCTTCGTCCAGCACCAGGATCGGTGCGTCCTTCAGCAGTACGCGGGCGATGGCGATGCGCTGGCGCTGGCCACCGGACAGTTTCACGCCGCGCTCGCCGACGTGCGCGTCATAGCCACGACGCCCCTGCCCGTCCACCAGCGTGTCGATGAAGGCCTCGGCACGCGCCTTGGCCACGGCCGCACGCAGCTGCTCGTCGCTGGCATCGGGACGCCCATACAGCAGGTTGTCGCGGATCGAACGGTGCAGCAGCGAGGTGTCCTGGGTGACCACGCCGATCTGCTGGCGCAGGCTTTCCTGGGTAACGTGGGCGATGTCCTGCCCGTCGATCAGGATGCGGCCGCTTTCCAGGTCGTACAGGCGCAGCAGGATGTTGACCAGGGTCGACTTGCCTGCGCCGGACGGACCGACCAGACCGATCTTCTCGCCGGGCTTCACCACCAGGTCCAGGCCGGCGATCACCCCGCCCTTCTTGCCGTAATGGAAGTGGATGTCCTGGAAGTGCACGCCGCCGTGGGCAACCTGCAGCGGCACGGCGTCCTCGCGGTCCTGCACGGTCAGCGGCTGGGCGATGGTGGTGATGCCATCCTGCACCGTACCGATGTCCTCGAAGATGCCGTTGATGGTCCACATGATCCAGCCGGACATGTTGTGGATGCGGATGACCAGGCCGGTGGCCAGGGTGATCGCGCCCACCGTGATGTGCCCGCCATTCCACAGCCACAGCGCCAGGCCGCAGGTACCGGCGATCAGGAAGCCGTTGACGATGGCGATGGTCAGGTCCATGCCGGTGGTGATGCGGGTCTGCGCGCGGTGCTTGACCGCCAGTTCCTCGATCGACTCGGCCACGTAGGCCTGCTCGCGGCCGCCATGGGCGAACAGCTTCAGCGTCGGAATGTTGGTGTAGCCATCGACGATGCGGCCCATCGCCTTCGAACGCGCCTCCGAGGCGATCCATGCGCGTTCCTTCGCGCGTGGCACGAAGTACCACATGATCACCACGTAGGCGGCCATCCACAGCACCAGCGGAATCATCAACCGCCAGTCGGCCTGCGCGAACAGGTACAGCGCGGTGCCGGTGTAGACCACGATGTACCAGAGCGAATCGACCATCTGCACGGCCGATTCGCGCAGCGAGGTCCCGGTCTGCATCACGCGGTTGGCGACGCTGCCGGCGAAATCGTTCTGGAAGAAACTCAGGCTCTGCCGCACCACGTAGTTGTGCATCAGCCAGCGCGAGCGGTTGCTCAGGCCCGGCACGATGGCCTGGTTGACCAGCAGGTTGTGCAGGCCGACCAGGATCGGCCGCGCGATGACCGTGATGAACAGCATCCAGCCCAGCTCGTTGGCGTGGCGCTGGAAGAAGCCGGCACCGGGCTGCTCGGCGACCATGTCGACGATGCGGCCCAGGTAATCGAACATCGCCACTTCCACCAGCGCCAGCAGCAGGCCGGCGATGAGGGTGGCCAGCAGCACCGGCCACACCGGGCGCAGGTAGTGCAGGTAGAACGGCAGCACCTTCTGCGGCGGCATGCGGCCGTCCACGGGCGGGAACACCGGAATCAGGGATTCAAACCAACGAAACATCACATTCCCTCGCCAGATCAGCGCGGGGATTATCCCATGGCCGGTGTGTTCCCTGCGTTCGCCGGGCATGGCCGGGTACGCGTCCGCCTAGCATGGTGGTAGTCGCCCACCTTGGTGGGCGTCCTACCGAATGCCGACCAAGGTCGGCGTCTACCGGGCAGTCGGGATGAACAGCAGGTCCTGGAAGTCGAAGCTGAAATCGGTCAGGTCCGAGATCGACTGCATGTGCACCTCGCGCACCTTGCCGTCCGGGTCCAGGCTGAAGTTCACGAACGCATCGGCGTTGAGCGAGCGGTCATCCCAGCGCACGATGAAGGTGTCGTGCTGCCAGTGCTCCAGGCGGCCGGTCAGCTGCGCGGTCTTGGCAAAGCGCAGGCGCAGGCCCTTGCCTTCGGCCGACACCACCATGTCGCCATACCAGCGGTCGCGGTAGGTGGCGGCATAGGCGGCCAGCGGCAGCGACGGCGTGCTGCCCCTGCCACGCTCGGCCTGGTGCTTGGCCCAGGCTTCATCGGCCTTGTCCTGGCCCTTGGCCACGCCCTTGGCGTAGGCATCGACCCAGTCATGCTTCTCGCCGCCCAGGTAGGCATCGAGCACGCTCAGGGTGATGGCGTTGAATGCCGCACCCGATTCCTGGTTGGTCAGCACCACCACGCCCAGCTTCTGCCCCGGCACCAGGGTCAGGCGCGAGACCATGCCCGGCCAACCGCCGGTATGCCAGACCAGCTTCTGCCCGCGGTAGTCGCTGAGGCTCCAGCCCTCGCCATACCCGGCGAAGTTGGCGCGTGCCGGCTCCAGCTCGGGCACGCTCGGCGCGGCGATGGCCTGCGGCGTGATCATCTGCCACATCTCTTTCTGGGTCTTGGCACTGAACAGCGGCGTGCCATCGGCCAGCGCGCCCTCGGCCAGCTGCACCTGCATCCAGCGCGCCATGTCATGCGCGCTGGAATAGATGCCACCAGCACCGGCGTTGTTCGACCAGGTCAGCGGCGCAACGGTGCGCAGGTCCTTGAAATCGTACTTGGCGTGGCCGATCGCCGCGTTGTCGCCCGCCTGCAGGTGGTCGGCGTTGTAGCGCGTGCCGGCCATGCCCACCTTGTCGAAAATGCGCGTCTGCAGGAACTGCTGGTAGCTCATGCCCGACACTTTCTCGATCACCTGCTGGGCGACCGCATAGAGGATGTTGTCGTAGGCATAGCGCTCGCGGAAACCGCCCTTCAGCGGCACCTGGCCCAGCCGCTGCACCACCTCGGCATTGCTGTAGGAGGTGGTCGGCCAGAACAGCAGGTCGCCTGCGCCCAGGCTGAGGCCACTGCGGTGCGAGAGCAGGTCGCGCAGGGTCATCTGCCCGGTCACGAACGGATCGGACATGCGGAACGACGGCAGGTGGTCGATCACCTTGTCGTCCATCTTCAACTTGCCGTCCTCGGCCAGCAGGTTCAGCGAGGTGGCGGTGAAGGCCTTGGTGTTGGAGGCGATGGCGAACAGGGTATCGGCCTGTACCGGCGCCGGCTTGCCCAGCTCACGCACGCCCCAGCCGCGTTCCAGCACGACCTTGCCATCCTTGACCACGGCCACGGACACGCCGGGCACGTCGAACTGCGCGCGCACGCGCTCGACGGTCGCATCCAGGTCCTGCAGCTGCGCCGGGGTCGGCGCGGTCTCGGCCGCATTTGCCATCGTTGCGCAGGCCAGCAGCACGGCGCCTCCAATCCAGTTGTTCATCCAGCACCATCTCCGAACAGGGGTTGCGGCCATGTGCAGGCCGTCACCGGGGTTTCGCGCGATGGTAACGGCCGCCGGCCGATCCTGCCCCGTGCCATAGGAGGGGTGTCATGGTCCACAGTGATCCATCCAGCACCGGTTCCACCATCATTCCGTGCCTGCGCTACCGCGACGCACGGGCCGCCATCGATTGGCTGCAGCGCGCGTTCGGCTTCCACGCCCAGGCGGTGTACGCCGAGGGCGGGACCGTCTTCCACGCACAGCTGGTGTTCGGCCAGGGCATGATCATGCTCGGCTCGGCCAGCAACGGTGGCGAGTGGTCGAAGCTGGCGGTGATGCCCGACGAAGTCGGCGGGCGGCAGACCCAGAGCGCCTGCGTCATCGTCGCCGATGCGGACGCGCACTACGCGCGGGCCAAGGCGGCCAGCGCGCGCATCGTCATCGACATCGCCGACCAGGACTACGGCGGCCGGGGCTACGCCTGTGCCGATCCCGAAGGCTACCTGTGGTGGTTCGGCAGCTACGATCCCTGGCGCGCGGACCACGGCCAGTGACGCCCGCCGCGATCCGCTGCGGCATCGGCGGCTGGGTGTTCCCCGAGTGGCGCGGCGGCATGTTCTACCCCGAAGGCCTGCCGCAGCGCGAGGAGTTGGCGCACGCCAGCCACGCGTTGCGCTGCATCGAGATCAACGGCACCTTCTACCGTACGCCCACCGAAGCGCAGTGCGCGCAGTGGGCGGCACAGACGCCGGATGGATTCCGATTCTCGATGAAGGCGCCGCGCTATCTCGTGCAGCGCCGCGACCTGTCCTCCATCGTCGACGCGGCTGCGCCGTTCCTGCAGGCCGCGCTGGCGCTGGCTGATCGGCTGGGTCCGCTGCTGTGGCAGTTCGACCCGAAGCACCCGGCCGATGCAGTGGCACTGGAAGCGCTGATGGCCGCGCTGCCGAAGACGCTGCAGGGCGTGCCGCTGCAGCATGCGCTGGAAGTGCGCAACGCGCAGGTGCATGGCCCCGACCTTGTCACCGCCGCGCGCCGGCATGGCGTGGCCCTGGTGATCGAGGACAGTGACGAGGCCCCGCTGCACGGCGACGTCAGCGCCGGCTTCGTTTACGCGCGGATCAAGCGCAGCCAAGCGCGCCTGCGCGAAGGGCTGCCGCGTCCGCAGCAACAGCGCTGGGCGGAGCGTGCGCGGCGCTGGTCACGCGGCGAACCCGTGGACGACCTGCCCTGCCTCGCCGAACCGGCGGTGCCGCAGCCGCGCGAGGTCTACCTGCTGTGCATCGGCGCGGGCAAGGCACGCAATCCCGCCGCGGCGATGGCCCTGCAGCGGCTCAGCGACGGCGCCAGCGATCCAGCGCCCACAACAGCGTCCAGCCAAGCACGAACACGCCGGCCACGCGCAGCACGTTGAGCGCGAACGCGGCAGGGCCGATCCGCTGCCATTCCAGGAAGGGATACGGGGCCTGCCCGATCAGCGCGGCCACCAGCATCGCCCAGCCCAGGTAAGCCACCGGCACCAGCAGCACCCTGCACAGCGCGCGCCAGCGCAGGCCCCCGTGCGGCAACAGCAGCAGCCAGCCGCACAGGTACAGCAGCGGCACGGCGTAGTGCAGGCCCATGTCGACCCACCACTGCAGGCCGGTGGGCCGCCACAGCCCCTGCAGGGCTACCGCATAGACCAGGCCGGTCACGCCGATGCACAGCGCCAGCAGCGCCGCCAGGGTCGCCCGCAGCGTTCGCCCCGATGCCAGGCGCAGGCAGCCCAGGCACACGGCCAGGTTGCTGAGAATGGTGAAGTAGCCCAAGAACCGCAGCGTCGCCGCGGCGATGCCCACGCTGCCGCCGGGGCCGTTGACCAGCAACAGGTACTGCAGCAGCAGTGAGGTGGCAGCGACCAGCGCGGTCAGCGCGGCCCAACCCCGCAGCAAACGGTCGGCAGGCATGGCTCGGACTCCGTGGACGGGATGCAGCAGGCGGCCCACACCATCGCCGGCCGCCCCGTGCTTGCCGCACAATACACGGATGACGACCCCCGACACCCGCAAAGCGCTCTGGCAGATTCATTTCTGTGTCCTGTTGTGGGGTGTCACCGCCATCCTCGGCAAGCTGATCACCCTGCCCGCCCTGCCGCTGGTGTGGTGGCGCATGCTGCTGGTGGTGGCAACGCTGGCCCTGCTGCCCCGGGTCTGGCGGGGGCTGCGCACCCTGCCCCTGCGGCTGGTGGCCGGTTATGCCGGCATCGGTGCGCTGGTCGCCCTGCACTGGCTGACCTTCTATGGCGCGGTGAAGCTGGCCAATGCCTCGGTGGCCGCCACCTGCATCGCGCTGGCGCCGGTGTTCACCTCCATCATCGAACCCTGGGTGGCCAAGCGCCCGTTCCAACTGCGCGAACTCGCCTTCGGCCTGGCGGTGCTGCCGGGCGTGGCCCTGGTGGTCGGCGGCGTGCCCGATGGCATGCGCCTGGGCGTGCTGGTCGGTGCACTGTCGGCGCTGCTGGTGGCGGTGTTCGGCTCGCTCAACAAGCGCATGGTCAGCCATGCCGAGCCGCTGACGGTGACCGCGCTGGAACTGGGCGCCGGCACCCTCACCCTGACTCTGCTGGCACCGGTGCTGCCGTACCTGCTGCCGGCACTGGCCAGCCCGCTGTGGGTGGTGCCCAACCTGCATGACGGCATCCTGCTGCTGGTGCTGTCGGGGGTCTGCACGCTGCTGCCGTTTGCCCTGGCCCTGGTCGCCCTGCGTCATCTCAGCGCCTACACCGTGCAGCTGGTGACCAACCTAGAGCCGGTCTATGCCGTGCTGCTGGCGGTGGTGCTGCTGCGCGAACAGCATGAAGTGACGCCGTGGTTCTACCTGGGCGTGGCGATCATCGTCGGTGCGGTGTTCCTGCACCCGCTGCTGAACCGTCGCAAGCGGGTGCAGCACCCGGAGATCCTGGGCACGGCCGAGGCGCGCAACATCGCCGAGTGAGGCGGAGGTTCTGTAGAGCCGAGCCATGCTCGGCTGCGCCTTTTGTAGAGCCGAGCCATGCTCGGCTGCGCCCTTTGTAGAGCCGAGCCCATGCTCGGCTGCTTTCCACAAAGTCGAGCATGGCTCGACTCTACAGAAG
>NZ_QETL01000059.1:0-24180 GCF_003105135.1 Stenotrophomonas sp. SPM
GGGTCGAGCGCCCAGGCGAAGGCCAGCGGCACGCGTTCGCTGTCATCGGCCGGCAGCGGCGCGGCCACCAGTGACGCGGGCACCTGGTCAGCGGCAGCGGCGGCACGCAGCGCCTGCGCGGCATGTACCGGCGCGGCGGCCAGTGCGGCCAGTACGGCCAGTACGGCCGCGGCCAGCAGGGTGGAATGGATCTTCATGGTCATCTCCCTCACTGGGTCAGGTCGTTGCGCAGGATCGTGCCGAGGCCGAAGCACTCGCGGCGGCTCTGGTTGTGGCTCAAAGGCTCGGCGCCCTGGGTGCGCGCCTTGTCGGTGAACCACAACGTGCCCGCGGCCTTCTGGCTGCTGCACTCCAGGAAGCCGTCCGAACAGGACGACAGCCAGTTCTGGGTGAACTCCAGGCCGACGTTGGCCGCGTAGCCGCCGCAGTAGCTGTTGCTGTCCCACACCGCCGATTCGACATCGCTGCCGACCACCGCGCGGAAGGGCTTGGGCAATGCCGGGCGGCCAGCGGTGCCATACAGGTTCTGCGCATTGTAGGTGGCCATGTGGCCGACCTGCTGCATGCGCACCGCATCGTTCTTGTAGCCCAGCAGCCAGCCCAGCGAGGTTTCGAAGGTGTTGCCGTTGAGCACCGCATCGGCCAGCGGCGTGCCCGCCGAGGACGGCGCCAGCGCGGTGACCTTGCGCACCGTGCTGATGATCTTCGGGTAGCGGCTGTCGTAGGTGGGGTTGGACAGGATCCAGCGCACCACGTTGCCGCCGTTGGAATGGGTGATGACCACCAGCTGGGTGATGCCGCGGCTGTCGATGAAGCTGGTCAGCTGGTTGGCCAGGCAGCCGGCAGCTTCCGGCTTCCACATGTACTGGGTGAAATCGCAGTTGATGACCACGTAGTTGCTGCTGTTCGGCAGGCCCTGGCGCACGGTGTCGATGATCGCCGGCTGCCAGTAGTCCTGGGTGGCATCGGTCTGTGCGCCGGTGCCGTGCACGAAGGCCACGCCGTAGACATCGGCGGCCTGCGCCGGGGTGCAGGCCAGGCCCAGCAGCAGGGCCAGGGCGGTACTTCCTGTTGCGGTGCTGCGCATCGCATCTCTCCCTCGTCAGCGGATCCCCCCGGCCCGGCTGTGGGCTGATGCTGGCGGCGAATGCGCGTGAAAGTCCGTGCGCTGCGCCCGTATTCGGGAGATTGGCGACGTTGGATGATGTTGTTGCAGGATAATGACTGCCCAGAGCCACCATGCCGGGTCTGGCCGTATGACCCATAGAGGCTGCGGGCGGCAGGAGGGGCTGCGATCATGGCCGCTGTGTTTCCTGTCTCGAGCCTGCCCATGTCCCTGCCTGCCCTCCCCGCCCGCCCCCTGCTCGGCCTGGCCATCGCCCTGTCGCTGGCCGGTTGCGCGTCCACCGCCACCGCACCCACCGCCGTGGAATCCAACGTCACCACCAAGGCGGTGGGCTACCTGGACAAGGCCGCCGTGCCGGCCAGCATCGCCCTGGTGCCGGCGCCGCCGGCAGCCGGTTCGGCCGGCTTCGCGCTGGATGAGCAGGTCAGCCGCGAAGCCCGCGCCCTGCGTGGCACGCCGCGCTTCAGCCAGGCGACCAGCGATGCCGAACTCGGCTTTCCGGCCGGCGCCAACCAGTTCTCCTGCGCCGCCGACATCGACGTCGACGCGGTGAAGACCCCTGCCCTGTACCGCCTGCTGGAGCTCAGCCGCATCGATGCCAGCGCGGCCACCAAGGCCGCCAAGAACCAGTACCAGCGTCCGCGCCCCTTCATGGTCAACGGCGAGCCGACCTGCACGCCGGACGATGAAGCCGGGCTGCGCAGGAACGGTTCCTATCCCTCGGGCCACACCTCCATCGGCTGGGCCTGGGCGCTGATTCTCTCGGAGATCGCGCCGGACCGCGCCGACGCCATCCAGGCGCGCGGCCGCAACTACGGCGAGAGCCGCCTGGTGTGCAACGTGCACTGGCAGAGCGACATCCTCGAAGGGCGTTTCATGGGCGCCGCCGCCGTGGCGCGCCTGCATGACAACGCCGCGTTCAACAAGGATCTGCTGGCCGCGCGCAAGGAGATTGCGGGTGCGCGCAAGGCCGGCCTGCATTCCAGCCGCGACTGCGCGGCCGAGGAAGCGGTGCTGAAGGTGCGGCCGGAAAGCGCGCTGTAAGGCATTGCCGCTGCGCTCGCCGTTGCGCGGCGCTACCGACTGCGCCGCGGAACGGCGGCATCGGCGATGGCCTTTGTCAGCATCGCCTTGTTGCCGCCGCGTGGCCAGCCCACCACCCGCGCGACGACCCCGCCGTCGCGCAGGATGTAGAACGTGGGTGTTCCCCAGTAGCCGACCTCTGAAAAGCCGGACTGACGGGCCACAATGTGGATCGGCAGGTCAGGATGACGGTCGTTCCAATCCCTGAAGATGCGCGGATCGAGCGTTCCGTCCTGCGGCGACAGCCACAGGGCGCGTGGACCGGAAAGCACTCGCATCAGCTCGGGGTCTGTGCGGGCGGCTTCTGCGGCCGCCCGCGTGAAGCCGCAGGCAGGATGCGCGATGACGATGATGTCCAAGGATGCCTGGTCGGCCTGAGCCGAGCTGAAGCTCTCGCCATCGGGGCCAGGAGTCCAGTATTCGAGCGGCCTGATGACATCGGGAAATCGCGGGACGGGACGGCCATTGAACGCCGCCAGCCACGGCGATGCGGGCGTCAACGCAGTGGCATCACGGCTCAGCATGGCAATGGCTGCTCCGGCGCGTGCATCGGCAGGATGCAGCTCACCTCGCCTGCGCAGCTCGAGGCCCACGCGCAGTGCAATGGTCGAGTAGCGCGGCTGTTTGCTTGCCACAGCGGCCGCGTGGGTCGCCCTCAGCAGTACCCGCGGGTCAGATGCAGCCAGCGAGGACAGCGTACCGGTGTGAGGCAGGACACTGGTGTCGAATACACGATCAACCTGCGCCCCGCGCTCGCGCCAGTCATGATCCGGCCCCGAGAGTCTTTCCCACGTTCGCTGCACGATGGCGTGGCCCTCCTCCAGCGATTCGCCGGCGGCACAGGGAAAGGACAGGATCACCGCCAGCATGGTGGCGACCGGAAGAAACCCACGCATGACGGTGTGTGGGAGCCGCAGGGCCATGATCAGCAGTTGGACGTGCATATGTGCGCCGTCGATTCCTCGCAGGTCGCGTGCGAGATGCACTTTTTAGCCGGGATAGTCCGCCTCGTTGCAGTGTTCTCCCACACCACAACGCAGGCTGCGCGCAGAATCCAGGATCTGCAGAACCTGCTGGTCTTCCTCCGAATTGACCCTGACATCAGGCATGACGGCCACCAGATGCTGGAAGCCAAAGGGTTTGAGAACACGCTGGATGTCCGCAGCGCCCAGTTCGCGGACGAGATCGGAGTAATCAAATGATGCCAGCCCCCTCGCGTTGAACTGCAGCGCTCCGACAAAGCGTGCACGGGCTGAGGGACTGAGCTTGTAGAGTGGGAAGGCCTCAGTCCCCTCCATCGTTCTGGCGTACGCATCAAATGATCGGCAATCAGTGATCGGCGCCGTTCGTCTGTCCAGTTCCAAGCGCTGTTCCTCAAGGTTTGCCTGGGCTGTCAGCGCTGCGGGGGATGCCTCGGCACGCGCCTGCAGTGAGGCAAGCAGAAGGATCGCTGCGAGAACGGTTTCCCCTGTCCTGGAGATCATTGCGCTACCTCCTCATTCCGGGAGATTCCGGCGCTTCAGTACTACACCTTTCTTAGCGAACTGCTGCCAGTTCGCCGTATTTTTCGTTGAATTCCTATATCCGGGTTGCACGTGCCAGGAAACACAGGTTCGCTCACGTCACAGAGAGACGAAACTCGTAAAAAGAAACGGCGCGGTTGCCCGCGCCGTTTCTGGTGACAGCTACCGCATCAACCGCATCAGAACTTCGCGGTGAACTCGACGCCGAACGTGCGCGGCTCGTTGAGGAAGCCGGTCAGGTTGTTGAAGTCGATCGCGCCGACCACGCGGGTCTGGTTGGTCAGGTTGCGGCCGAACACGGCCACGTCGTACTGGCCGTAATCCCAGTTGTAGCCCACGCGCAGGCCACCTTCCAGCGAGCTGCGGCTGCGGAACTCCGGCGACTCGTACAGGAAGAAGTTCACCGGACCCTTGTAGGCCCAGTCGGTGTAGACGTAGACCTCGCTGGCATCGTTCACCGGGAAGCCGGCACGCAGGGTCAGGTTGTGGATCCACTTCGGCGCCTGCGGCAGCGGGTTGCCGTTGACCAGCGCGTAGGTGCCGCCATTGATGATGGTGGTCGGATCGGTGATGGTGCAGCCACCACCACAGATCGCCACGGCCAGATCCTTGTCCTTGATCTCGGTGTCGTTGTAGCTGCTGCCCAGGGTCATCAGCACGTGGTCGGTCAGGTACGCCTCGAAGTCCAGCTCGAAGCCCTGGCCGATGGTCTTGTCGGCGTTGAGCAGGGTGGCGGTGTTGTTGCTGCCACCGACGGCGATCAGCTGCTGGCCATCGACGTTGTAGCGGAACACGTTGAAGCCCAGGCGTGCGCGACGGTCGAACAGGTCGGCCTTGATGCCGGCTTCATACGAGATCACCTTCTCCGAATCGGCCTGGGTGACGCCGCCGAAGGCCAGGCGGCCCTGGATCGACGGTGCACGGAAGCCCTTGGCCACGCGGGCATAGGCGTTGATGTTGTCGGTGATCTGGTAGACGCCGCTCAGGTCCCAGCTGACGTCGTCGACATCGCTGTTGGCCAGGTACGGGCCGCTGACCGGCGTACCGCCCGGCACGGCCTGCAGCACGCTGGCGGTGAAGTCCTTCTTGTCCTGGGTGTAACGCACGCCGGCACGCAGCTTGAAGCGGTCGGTCACGTCCAGGTCGCCCGAGGCGAACGCGGCCCAGGCCTTGTTGCGCTGGCTCTGCACGGCGTGGCCGGTCTGCGGGTTGCCCGGGGTCAGCGAGTCGTAGTTGAAGCTGTCGATGGTCACGTCTTCATCGAAGTAGAAGACACCGGCCTGCCAGTCGAAGCGGCCCCACTCGTTGGATTCGACGCGGAACTCCTGCGTCCACTGGCGGTGGTGCGGCAGGCCGTCAGCCGATTCGGACGGGAACGGAATCAGGCCCGGGCCGGAATTGCCGGCGCCCAGGAAGGCCGCACCGTAGCCACCATCGACGTCGCCGTGGTTCAGCGATTCGGCGGTTTCATAGCCGGTGATCGAGTGCAGGGTGACGCGGCCCAGGTCCCACTTGATGCGTGCGCTGCCGCCCCAGGTTTCCAGGTTGGAGAAGTTCAGGCCATCGGTGGAGACCTTGTCGCGGTCGAAGTTCTCGACCAGCGCGTTGCTGCCCTTCTGGATGATGTTGGCGCGGAACAGACGGGCGGTGCCGTTGAGCTTGCGCTTGTGCAGGTTGAACAGCGCTTCGACGTCGTCACCTTCGTACAGGAACTGCACGCGGCCAGCGGCTTCGTCATAGCCTTCGAAGCCCGAGCTCGGCGCGTTGGCGACGGTGTTGTCGACGTAGTTCTCGCGGCGCTGGTACAGCGCCGACACGCGCGCCGACCAGCGGCTGGTCAGCGGGCCGCCGTAGGCGCCCTGCACGTTCCAGGTGTCATACGTGCCGTAGGACATCTTCACGTAGCCATCGGCGTCCTGCGACGGACGGGCCGAATCGAACTTCACCACGCCGGCCGGGGTATTGCGGCCGAACAGCGTGCCCTGCGGGCCACGCAGCACTTCCACGCCAGCCAGGTCGAACAGCGGGAAGCCCTTCAGCAGCGGGCTTTCCTGCACCACGTCGTCGTACACCAGCGACACCGGCTGCGAAGCGTTGAGATCGAAGTCGGTGTTGCCCAGGCCGCGGATGTAGAAGCGCGGGAAGGCACGGCCGTACGACGATTCGATGTTCAGGCTGGGCACGCGCGCGGACAGGAAGCGGATGTCGTCGCCGGCGGAGCCGAGCACATCCAGCTTCTCGCCCTGGATCGCGGTGATCGCGACCGGCACGTCCTTGGCGTTCTCGACGCGGCGCTGCGCGGTGACCTGGAGGGCATCGAGGGCAACCGGATCCTTGGCAGCAGGGGTTTCCTGGGCGGCTGCTACGAGCGGCAGCAGGGCGGAAAGAGCGGCAACGAGGGGACGCGCGACCGGAGTGCGGCCACGGAAAGTGCGGGTCGGAGACATGGCGGTAGGCTGTGTTTGGAGGGGTGGTGAAACGGCGCTACCAGATAATTGTTGCAATACAGCACCTACGCCGCAAATGCCGATCGTTCATGGCCCCTCACCGGCAGTGCCCCCGGCGGGCCGCTAGACTCTGTGTCTCCCCTTGCCACAGAGCTGCTGCGATGACCCAGTGGTACTTCCATGCCGCCGGCCAGGCCGAGCGGATCGGCCCGCTCGACGAGGACGCTGCACGCCAATTTGCGCAGGCCAACCCGCACGCGCTGGCCTGGCGCCAGGGCATGGAAGGGTGGACACCCGTGTCCGAAATCAGTGTCCTGCAGGGGTCTGCGGCACCTGCCGCTCCCGGCCGTGCACCGCCGGTCCTGCCCGCTGCCGCACCGGCCGCGACTGAAACCGTCAGCAGCAGCGGCGGCCACGGCGATCCGATCGATTTCCGCATCGTCGGCCATGAAATGCAGTTCGTGGAAATCGGCCTGGACCCGGGTGAAAGCGCGATCGCCGAAGCCGGCGCGCTGATGTTCAAGGAATCCACGGTGCAGATGGACACCGTGTTCGGCGACGGCTCGCAGGCCAGCAGCGGTTTCATGGGCAAGGTGATGGCCGCCGGCCGCCGCGTAGTGACCGGCGAAAGCCTGTTCGCCACCGTCTACACCCAGACCGGCACCGGCCGCGGCAAGGTCGCCTTCGCCGCGCCCTACCCCGGCACGGTGCTGCCGATGAAGCTGGACCAGCACGGCGGACGCCTGATCTGCCAGAAGGACAGCTTCCTGGCCGGCGCGCGCGGCGTGCGCATCGGCGTGCAGTTCCAGCGCAGGATCATGACCGGCCTGTTCGGCGGCGAAGGCTTTGTCATGCAGAAGCTGGAAGGCGACGGCTGGGTCTTCATCCATGCCGGCGGCTGCGTGATCGAGCGCGAACTGGCTGCCGGCGAGCGCCTGGACGTCGATACCGGCTGCGTGGTGGCCTACCACCCGACGGTGGAGATGGACGTGCGCCGGGTCAGCGGCATCAAGAGCATGCTGTTCGGTGGCGAGGGCGTGTTCCTGGCCACCCTGACCGGGCCGGGCAAGGTCTGGCTGCAGTCGCTGCCGTTCTCGCGCCTCGCTGGGCGCATGTGGATGGCCGCGCCGCAGGGTGGCGGTCAGAGCCGTGGCGAGGGCTCGATCCTGGGCGGCCTGGGCCGCACGCTGGGCGGCGACAACCGGTTCTGACCCTGCACGGTAGCGCCGGGCCATGCCCGGCGAGCACAGCGGCACCTGAACCATCCGCCGGGCATGGCTCGGCGCTACCCATGGATTTTGCATCCTTCGGTATGCTGGCGCCCTTTCCTGAATCCGGCGCCCCGAGCGCATTGCCGATGAGCCTGTTCCGCCCCCGCGTGCTGCTGTCCGTCGCCCTGCTCGGCCTGCTGGCCGGTTGCGGTGGCGAAGAGGTCCGCCCCACTCCGCCGCCGCAGCCGACCCTGGTACCGCAGGCCAAGCCGATCAAGATCGGCATCGCCCTCGGTGGTGGCGCGGCCAAGGGCTTTGCCCACATCGGCGTGATCAAGATGCTGGAAGCCAACGGGTTCGAGCCGGTGGTGGTGTCGGGCACCAGCGCCGGCAGCGTGGTCGGCGCGCTGTATGCCAGCGGCATGGACGCGTTCCAGATGCAGAGCAAGGCGGTGGCGCTCGATGAAGCCAGCATCCGTGACGTGCGCCTGTTCTCCGGCGGCCTGGTGCAGGGCCAGAAGCTGCAGGACTACGTCAACGAGCAGGTGGCCAACCGCCCGGCCGAGAAGCTGAAGAAACCGTTCGCCGCGGTCGCCACCCAGCTGGAAACCGGCGAGCGCGCGATCTTCGTGCGCGGCAACGTCGGCCAGGCCGTGCGCGCCTCCAGCAGCATCCCCGGTGTGTTCGAGCCGGTGAAGATCGGTGGCCGCAACTACATCGACGGCGGCGTGGTCAGCCCGGTGCCGGTCGATGCCGCGCGCCAGCTGGGCGCCGAGTTCGTCATCGCCGTGGACATCTCCAGCAAGGCCAGCGGCAAGGCGCCGACCGGCATGCTGGGCATCGTCAACCAGTCGATCTCGATCATGGGCCAGCGCCTGGGCGAGCAGGAACTGGCACGCGCCGACATCGTCATCCGGCCGAAGGTGCTGGACATCGGCGCTGCCGATTTCAGCCAGCGCGGCACCGCGATTCTCGAGGGCGAGAAGGCCGCGATGGCGGCGATGCCGCAGATCCGCGCGAAGATCCAGCAGATGCAGAAGGCACGTGCCGCTGTATTGGCACCGGCCGCACCGGTGGTGCCGAAGTGCGATGAGCCGTCGCGCCTGGGCAAGCTGATGGGCCGCAAGGAAAAGTGCTGATCACCCCGGCGCGCCGCTGCTGAGCGGCGCGTAATCGTGTCCTAGCGCGCAGGCCGGTAACCGCTGGCCTGCTGCCGCTCGCGCCGGCGGGCCTGCCGTGCCTGTTCCTGCAGCGCCGCGGTGTGCTGCAGCTGTTCCATGCCATCGGCCGGCACGTGCAGCTGGCGGCGCGCGCGGGTCAACGCCAGGTACACCGCGCGCACCGGGTTGTGCCAGATGCGCGCGCCCTGCCCCGGACTGAAGCACCCCGGCGACAGCGAGACCACGTCGAACTGCAGGTTTTTCGCATGTTCGGCCAGGCAAAGCACCACGCGCCCATCGGCGGGCGTGTCCTGGTCATCCAGTGCCTGCAGCAGTGACTGCACGCGCTCGGCCGAGGCGAACAATGCCTGCAGTGCGCCCTGCCCTTCGCCGGCCTGCGTGGACAGGAAACGCTCCTGCATCTGGTTCGACCCGCTGTCGCGACGGCGCCATGCATCCAGCGTCCCCTGCAACGCGCTGCGCAGCGCGCGCAGCGACGCCGGGTGCAGGTAGGGCCGCAACCCGTGCGCGTGCAGCTGTGCGGCATCCAGCGCCAGATCGGCGACGTTGCCGTGGATGCGCAGGCCTTTGCCTGGCACCTGCGACCAGTCGCGGTAATGCAGCACGCCGGTGGCGCGGTCGGCGGCACCGACGAACGGACCGCTGTCCTGGCCCAGGCCGTCCAGCGCCAGCGCTTGGTTGACCAGGCCATCGACCTGGTTGCCCTGGCGCACCGACTGGTGCATTTCCAGCACCTTCGATGCGGCCCAGCGCGGCACGGTGCCAGACAGGCACTGGTGCGGATCGCCGAGGCTGACCACGCCCGGGGCGTGGCCGGCCAGCAGTTGCTTCCATGACGGGCTCAGGTCGTGCGCCTCGTCCACCAGCAGCATGCCCATGTCCTGTGGCGGGGTGACGCCGCGCAGCGCCAGCCATTTGCCGATGTGCGCGGGGCTGAGGCTCAGCAGTGTGCCGCGCTGCAGCTCGGCATCGAACATGCTGCGCCAGACGTGCTCGGCCGCGGCCAGGTAGGGCGTCACGTCGAGCATCGCGGCCGGCACCGAACGGTCGAAATGCTGGAATGCCATGCGCGGTGCGGACGAGGCGCACCAGCGGTTGATGGCCTCGAAGGCGGTCAGCAGCACCTGCTCCGGGCTGCGCCCGCCGATGCCCTGCAGGCCGATGCGGCCGGCGATCTCGCGCGGGGTGCGGGTGCTGCGCCGGTAGCTGGCGATGAAACCGCCGGTCTGGCCACTGCGCGCGGCGTGCTGGGCCACGCGGTTGGCGAACTCGATCTGGGTCAGCAGGCGCACCGCCGTGCTGGCCGGCACGCGGGCGCGGAACGCTTCGACCTGGCCGCGCGACGGCGCGATGTAGGTGTAGCGGCCCGGGCGCGCGTCCATCAGCGCCAGCACCAGATGGCCTTTGCCGGTACCGGCGTAGCCATCGAGGTCGATCAGTTCATCCGGGTTGGCCGCGATCGCGCGCAGCACGCGGGCCTGCTCGGAGGTGTACAGGCCATGGTGCTCGACTGCACGCGCGTCGCTGGCAACAGCCTCGTCTTGGTTATCGTCCTCGTCGTCGCTGGCGAAGGCGGCCGGGAAGCGGATCTCATGTTCGGCCAGTGTTTCCTGGCAGGCCTGCTGCAGGGCCAGGCCGGGGTACCCGCTGGGCGACTGCACGATGAAGTCCTGCAGGATCTCTGCCGGAGCCAGCAGCACGCCATGGGCGGCCAGCGCGGCCAGCCAGGCATCGAGTTCCGGCTGGCCACCACCACCACCGCCGGCGCCGGCGAGCTGCGCGGCCGCGCCGTCATGGCTGGCAAACAGCGCGCAGGCCTCGTGCAGCAGACGCTCGATTTCCGCTGGTGTGTGCAGGCGCGCGCGGCACAGCTGCGCAGCCATCAACCCAGCCTGTTCCAGCACGGTCTGCGGCGGCGTGCCATGGGCGATGAAGCGCGCCAGCGACTTGCGCTGCAGCGGCAGGAAGGTGGTGGTAAGCACCGGGTGCTGGAGTTCGGACATGCCTGGAACCGGAAGGGAACGCTGCGGCGCGCGCAGGGCGGTGATGCTCGGCTACCCGCCCGGCGCCGTCAAATCGCGGCGGCCGTTCATTCCAGCTGCGACAGCGGCAGCGCCTGGAAGCCCTTCACCGTGCGCAGCACGAAGCTGGAATTAGCGTCGGCCACGCCGCCGGCGTTGAGCAGCTTGTCCAGCAGGAAGCGCGAGAAGTGTTCCAGGTCGCGCACGTAGACGTGCAGCAGGTAGTCCATGTCGCCGGTCAGGGCGTGGCAGGCCACCACCTCATCCCAGCCCTGCACGCTGTCCACGAAGTGGCCGATGGCGGCTTGGTCGTGCTTTTCCAGCTGCACGCGGACGAAGGCCTGCAGGCCCAGGCGCAGCTGGCGCGGCTCCAGGCGCGCGCCGTAACCGACGATCACCCCTTCGCTTTCCAACCGCTGCAGGCGCCGCAGGCAGGCCGACGGCGACAGGTTCACCCGCGTCGCCAACTCCGCGTTGGTGGCGCGACCATCACGCTGGATCTCGGCCAACAGGCGTATATCCGTGCGATCGAACTGGACTTCTCCGGCCATTGCTGCCCCGCAACACGGTGAGTACGCAAGGATATTGCGCCACAAGGCCTGTTACGCGCAACTTTTGCAACCCTGTTGCGCGCGCCCTGCCCTAGCATCACCGGTATCCCTTCAAGGAGTGCCCCATGGACCTCGCCCAGCCCCGCCGCGTCGAACACCAGCAGACCGACAAGGGCTACGTGCCGGTGTACACCACCGCGCTCGTCGAGCAGCCGTGGGAGACCTATACCGGCGACGACCACGCCACCTGGAGCACGCTGTACCAGCGCCAGCGCGAACTGC
Organism: Stenotrophomonas sp. SPM; assembly: GCF_003105135.1. NCBI lineage: Bacteria > Pseudomonadati > Pseudomonadota > Gammaproteobacteria > Lysobacterales > Lysobacteraceae > Stenotrophomonas > Stenotrophomonas sp. SPM. The sequence continues at coordinate 11,426 of NZ_QETL01000059.1, forward strand.
TGGTCGGCCGCGCCTGCCAGGAATTCCTCGACGCGCAGGACGAGATGGGCATGAACGCGCACATGATCCCGCGCTTCGACCAGCTCAACGAAGTGCTGGGCGCGGCCACCGGCTGGACCCTGGTGGGCGTGGAAGGCCTGCTGCCGGAACTGGATTTCTTCGACCACCTGGCCAACCGCCGCTTCCCGGTGACCTGGTGGATCCGCCGCCCGGACCAGATCGACTACATCGCCGAACCGGACCTGTTCCACGACCTGTTCGGCCATGTGCCGCTGCTGATGAACCCGGTGTTCGCCGACTTCATGGAGGCCTACGGCCGCGGCGGCGTCAAAGCCCATGCGATCGGCCCGGATGCACTGCAGAACCTGACCCGCCTGTACTGGTACACGGTGGAGTTCGGCCTGATCGACACCGCCGACGGCCTGCGCATCTATGGCGCCGGCATCGTCTCGTCCAAGGGCGAATCGCTGTACTCGCTGGAATCGACCGCGCCCAACCGCATTGGCTTCGACCTGCAGCGGATCATGCGCACGAAGTACCGCATCGACACCTTCCAGAAGACCTACTTCGTCATCGACAGCTTCGAACAGCTGATGCAGGCGACGTCGCCGGACTTCACCCCGATCTATGCTGCGCTGGCCGACCAGGCGCACCTGCCCGCCGGTGACGTGCAGGCCAACGATCGCGTATTCCAGGCGGGTACGGGTGAGGGTTGGGCGGACGGCGGCGACGTGTGATACGCGCTGCCGCGCGGGTATCCTGCACGGCATGACTGATGCATTTGCGTCGCTGCGCGTAACCGACGTCGCCTTCAACGACGACTTCATCCTGCTGACCCTGGCCGATGGCCGCCGCACCCGCCAGCCACTGCGCTGGGCGCCCGCGCTGTTCGAAGCCACGGCTGAACAGCGTGCGCACTGGGTTGCAACCGCCAATGGTCTCGGCGTGAACTGGTCCGCCCTGCTGCCGCCGCGTGAGGCAGGCGTGGTCGATATCCCCAGCCAGGTGTGGGATGACCGCTACGAGGCCGCGCTGGCGCGTCTGAAGGCGGCCGCGTGGACGCTGGATGCGCTGTCCGACGAAGACCAGCAGCTGGTGGCGCTGTGGCGCATGGAAGCGGACATCAACAATGGCGGCTTCATGCAGTTCCTGTGCAATTGGGGCGACCCGACCTGCCAGCTGGCGCTGCGTGCGCTGCAGGCGATGGGCGCGGTGCAGACCCACGCGATCCTGGCCGGCATGCGCGGGCTGCTGGACCGGCTGGAGGACGACCCGGCGATCAAGCAGCTGCACGACCTGTACGGCGCGATGACCGAACAGGAGCAGGCCGCCCTGCACGCCTTCGACGAAGCCTATTTCGCGCGGCCGGAAGACCTGGCGCGGCTGGGTCTGAAGCATTTCGGCCCGGAGCCGTTGTAGAGCCAAGTCGAGCGTAGGCTCGACTCTACCAAGCGGCGCTGTTCTGTAGAGCCGAGCCCATACTCGGCTGCGTTTCGATCACCGCGGGTACGCCAGCAGCACCACCAGGTCCTCCTCACCCACCTGCTGCAGCGCGTGCGTGCTGCCCGTGCGGGTCAGCAGCGCGTGGCCCGCGCGCACGTCGTGCTGCTTTCCATCCAGCACGTAACTGCCCTGCCCGCTCACGATGTAGTAGATCTCATCCTTGTGTTGCGGGTGCAGGCCGATGCCGGCGCCCTTGCGCAGCACGCGCTTGCGCAGCACGAACGGAAGGTCCGTCGCGTCGGCAAAAAACGGGTACGCGGTGGTCGGACCGGCGCCGCCATGCGGGCCGGACTGCATGCGTGCAACCGTGTCTTCATGCAGCACCTGCGAGGGTCGCTGCGCATCGGCACCCTGCCCTGCGCCCATCACATCGCAGTCGATGTCACGCACCAGTGCCGGTTTCAGCGCGGGCAGCAGCGGCACCGCCTCGCGCAGCACCAGGCAGGCCACCGCATTGGCACCGGCCACGCTGAAATGAGTGCCGTCGGCCTTGTTCTGCTCGGGCACGAACAGGAAGTACGGCCGCGCACCCTGCTCGCCCAGCGCACGGATCCAGCGCGTGCTGCGGTCGTTGAGCTCGATCAGCGCGACGTGCTCGCGCGCCGCCAGCTGCCGCATCGCCAGCGTGAAGCGCGCGTGCGTATCCAGCAGTGAGCCGAAGTCGTACAGCAGCCGCGCCACTGGCGTGACCAGCACCGGCGTGGCGCCCGTGTCGCGCGCCACCTGCACATAGCGCATCAGCAGGCGCGGGTAGTCGCTGTCCGGATCGGTGTAACGCGTGCGGTCTTCGAACTTCGCATCGTTGTGGCCGAACTGGATCAGCAGCACGTCGCCGCGGCGCAGCTCGCTGGCGATCGCCTCCAGGCGCCCTTCGTCGATGAAGCTGCGCGTGCTGCGCCCGCCCTTGGCGTGGTTGTGTACTTCGAAGCGTGCCGGGTCCAGGTAGCTCTGCAGCGCCTGGCCCCAGCCCGCCTGTGGCGCACGCTCCGGCCCGTACTCGGCGGCGGTGGAATCGCCCGCGATGAACAGACGCACCGGCGCCGCCTGCGCGGTGGTGCACGTGAGCAGCAACAGCAGCAACAGCCTTCGCATCGCGGCACTCCTGTAGAGCCGAGCGATGCTCGGCTGATTTTCGATCAGAGCGCGACAGCCGAGCATGGGCTCGGCGCTACAGATACGTGCCTCAGCGCGCCAGCCAGCCACCATCGACTGGCAGAACGGCACCATTGATGTAATCCGACGCCGACGACGCCAGGAACACCGCCGCGCCGGCCAGGTCCTCCGGGTTGCCCCAGCGGCCTGCCGGAATGCGCTCGAGAATCGCCTTGTTGCGGTCCGCGTCGGCACGCAGGGCGGCCGTGTTGTCGGTGGCCATGTAGCCCGGCGCGATGGCGTTGATGTTCACGCCCTTGCCTGCCCACTCGTTGGCCAGCAGGCGGGTGATGCCGGCGATGCCGCTCTTGCTGGCGGTGTACGACGGCACGCGGACGCCGCCCTGGAACGACAGCATCGACGCGATGTTGATGATCTTGCCGTGGCCCTGTTCGATGAAGTGGCGGCCGGCCGCCTGCGAGATGAAGAACGCAGACTTGATGTTGACGTTCATCACGTCGTCCCAGTCCTGCTCGCTGAAGTCCACCGCATCGGCGCGGCGGATCAGGCCGGCGTTGTTGACCAGGATATCCAGCCCGCCCAGGCCTTCGATGGTCTCGCGCACCACGCGCGCCACCGGCTCGATGCTGATCAGGTTGGCTTCGATGGCCAGGCAGCGGCGGCCCAGCGCGGTGATCTTTTCGATGGTTTCGGTGGGCGGGGCGATGCCTGCCACGGCGACGTCGGCGCCAGCGGCAGCCAGTGCCACGGCGATGCCCTGGCCCAGGCCGGTATTACCACCGGTTACCAGAGCGACCTTGCCTTCCAGGCTGAAGGGATTAGCCATTGCGTATGCGTTCCTTGGTAGAGGTGAGCGGGGGAAGCGGCGGCGGCCGCCGGCACGCGGTGCGCGGCGGCCGCGCAGGGCTTACTTGAGCTGGCAGATGTCCAGCACGTGCATGTCGGTGTAATCCAGGTTCTCGCCGCCCATCGCCCAGATGAAGGCGTAGTTGCTGGTGCCGGCACCCATGTGGATCGACCACGGCGGCGACACCACCGCTTCGTTGTTCTGCATGACGATGTGGCGCTGCGCGTCCGGTTCGCCCATGAAGTGGTAGACGCGGTCGTTGGCGCCAAGGTCGAAGTAGAAATAGACCTCGCTGCGGCGGTCGTGCAGGTGCGGCGGCATGGTGTTCCAGACGCTGCCCGGCTTGAGCACGGTCAGGCCCAGCAGCAGCTGCGAGGACTGGCAGGTGGCCGGCACGATGTACTGGTAGATGGTGCGCTCGTTGCTGGTTTCCAGCGCGCCGCGGTCCAGCGCCACGGCATCCTTGATCGACAGCTGCTTGGTTTCGAAGCGCGCGTGGGCCGGGGTCGAGGCCAGGTAGAACTGCGCCGGGTTGGCGGCGTCCTGCGAAGCGAACACGACGTCCTTGCTGCCCATCGCCACGTACAGGCCGTCCTTCGGCCCCAGCGTGTAGACGGTGCCGTCGACGGTGACCGTACCAGTGCCGCTGCCGACGTTGATCACGCCCAGCTCGCGGCGCTCCAGGAACGGATGACCGGCCGCCGAGGCCGGTTCGGTCTGCGCCGGCAGCGCCAGCGGGGCATCGACCGGAGCGGCGCCGCCGAGCACGAAGCGCTCGTAGTGGGTGTACTTCAGGGTCACCTGGCCGGCATTGAACAGGCCGTCGAGCAGGTACAGCTCGCGCAGCTGGTCGTTGCTGGCGCCCTTGATGGCGTCGGGATGGGTGGCGTAGTGGGTCTTGCAGTACATGGCTTCTCCAGAGCAGGGGGCGGGCCGAAGGGTTCGGCCCCGGCGCGGTTCGTGGTCGATTCTAGCGACGCTGGTAACCGGTGTCATTTTGCGCCGCACGATAGCGGTGGCTGGGCGGGCGGGGTGGATGGGGTAAGCAGGTGAAGTGTCACGACCAACGGTCGTGACCTGCCGGATTGAGGCCTGAAGGTGTCGCGACCTACAGGACTGATGCCGCAGGCTTCAGTCCTCTGGCGGCTGGCAGGAGTCGCGGACGATCAGGTGCGGGCGCACGCTGGCGATCTGCAGCGCGGCTTGGCTGTCGGGCTGGATCAGCATCGCCGCGGCGGTGCGGCCGGTATCGCGGGTATGGCGGCGCACCGAGGTCAGCGACGGCCACAGGCGCGAGGCCAGCGGGCTGTCGTCGTAGCCGACGATGGACAGCTGGCGCGGGATGTTGATGCCCGCACGCAGCGCCACCTTGTAGATGCCGGCGGCCATTTCATCGTTGCCGGTGAAGATGGCGGTCGGCCGGCGCTTGCCCAGCAGCAGCTTCTCGGCGGCGGCCACGCCCGATTCGAAGGTGTAGCCGGCCTCGATGATGCGGTCCTTCGGCAGCTCGATGCCGCGCTGGGCCAGCGCGTCGATGAAGCCAGCGGTGCGCTCGTGCGCCGAACGGTAGGCGCTGGGGCCGGTCACCAGGGCGATCTCGCGGTGGCCCAGCGAAAGCAGGTAATCGGCCGCTTCAGCCGCACCGTCGCGGTCGTGGGTGACCACCATCTGCGAGGTTTCATCCAGCGGCAGCGCGGCCACGCGGGTGAAGCGGCAGCCGATCTCGTCCAGCATGTCGGCCAGCGCCTGGTCTTCGGAGGCACGCGGCACCAGGATCACCCCGTGCAGCTTCTGCTGCTGCACGAAGCGGCGCACGCCGTCGATGTAGCCCGGGCTGCGGCTGTCGCAGGGGTGCACCACCAGTTCGAAGCTGGAACCGCGCAGCGCGTCCAGCGCGCCGTACTGCATGTCCACGATGTACTGGGCGGTCGGGTTGTCGTAGACCATGCCGATCAGGAAGGAGCGGCGGAAGGCCAGGCCACGGGCCAGCGGATCAGGCGTGTAGCCGACCTCGCGCATCAGCGCCTCGACCTTGTCGCGCGTGTCCTTGCGCACCAGGGGCGAGTTGTTGATGATCCGTGAAACCGTTTTCTTCGATACTCCCGACAGTCGCGCGATGTCGTTGATCGTGGCGGCCTTGCCCTTCGCCAATGCCGGCGTGGCGGCATCGTTCTTGTTGCGCACTGACATGTAGTGAACCCGGTAAGTCTGGGGATTCCAGCGCGCGCTCAGTCCAGCGCGCGATAGCGGAAGCTGCGGAAGGTTACCGCACCGTCGCCGGCCGCATACAGCGCCGGTTTCAGTGCCAGGAACTTGCCAGCCACATTGTGATGGTAACCGGACACTTCCATCTGAACCGGGTACTTCTCCCAGCGCTGGCCATCGGTGCTGGAGTGGATCGTCACGATGTGGCGGTTGTTGGTCACCCGCAGCCACAGCTTGCCGCCCTTTGCGCTGGCCGCCAAGCGGGTAGGGCGCTCCTCGCCGTAGCGGTGCATGATGAACTTCTCGCCGTTGCTGCCCACGCCCACGTACAGGCGGTCGCTGTAGAACAGCAGGGCGCCGCCCACCGCGCCCGGGGCAATGTCCATCTCCACCTCGAACTGGTAGGCCTTGTCGCCGGCGATGGCGGTCAGCGGCGAGCTGTCGCGCGGGGTCTCGCCCTTGCCCTGCAGCACCAGCCCCTGGCCACTGAAGCCCAGCCGCCGGTACTCGTCCTGGGCCGGGTTGAAGAACGACCACTGCGGGCCGAGCGCCTTGCCGCGGAAGTCGTCGGACAGGGCCATGCCATGCGCGCCCACCGATTCACCGGACGGCTTGCGCAGCGGCTGGCCGAGGTCGCCGCCCTTGGCCACGAACCAGCCATCGGCGGTCCATTCGATCGGCTCCAGCAGGGCCTGCCGGCCAAGCGTCCAGTACCCGTTCTCGTAGCCGTGGTACATCATCCACCAGCGCCCGTCGGTGCCTTCGATCACCGTGGCATGGCCGCGTGACCACCACGGCTCGGCGGCCGACTGGGTGCGCATGATCGGGTTGTTGGGCGCGTTCACCCACGGCCCATGGATCGAGCGCGAGCGCGCGGTGATCACCATGTGCCCGGTCGGCGGGCCGGCGGTGCCGCCCACGGCGGTGGTCATGTAGTACCAGCCATCGCGGACGTGGATCTTCGGGCCTTCCTGCGCATAGGCCTCCACGTCCCAGCTCTGCGGGTACTTCCAGCCGTCGTAGACGTGCTTCGGCGTACCGACCACGCTCAGGCCGTCGTCGGCCAGCTGCACGTAGTCGCCGCCGCTGAGGAACAGGTAGCGCTTGCCGTCCTCGCCCACGGCGTGGCCGGGGTCGATGTAGCCGCCCAGGCCGATGTCGATCGGCTCGCTCCACGGCCCCTTGATGCTGTCGGCCCAGACCACGAAGTTGCTGCGGCTGTCGCCGGTGCGGGCCGGGAAATAGATGTAGTAGCGACCCTCGTGCTTGACGATGTCCGGCGCCCAGATCGCGCCCACGTTCTTCGTGATCGCATGGCCCAGCGGCTGCCAGTTCACCAGGTCGCGCGAATGCCAGATCGGCAGGCCGGGGTAGGCGTCGAACGAGGACAGGGTGAGGTAGTAGTCCTGGCCGTCCTTCAGCACCGAGGGATCGGGGCGGTCACCGGCAAATACCGGGTTGAGGAAGGTGCCGTCGCCCAGGTCGGCCTGGCGCTGGTTCTCGATGCCACGCTTCCACGACGTGGCGGGTGCCTGCGCCTGCGCTTGCGCGAGGGCGGGCACGGCCAGCAGCAGGGTGGCGGCAAGCAGGGACTTCAGAGCGGTGCGCGACAGCATCGGGTTCCTCCGTGGTGCGGGTGCAGTTTCAAAGTCAGGGGGCAGGGCGGCCAATGCGCGCACGCCAGGCGGGCGCGTCGCGGTCGAGCAGGGCCTGCGGCCAGGTGCCATACCAGTGGTAGCCGGTGCGCCGCTCGCGGCCGACCTGTTCGTAGTTCTGCAGGCGTTCCCCCTGGCGGTTGGCCAGCACCACGCTGTTGTCGGCCAGATCGTGGAAGCGGCCCCACAGCAGCGGTGCGGCCGGGTCGGCCAACAGGCGGCGATCGACGGTGCTGCGGTGGTGGGCGAACTGTTCGGCCGGTGCGTCGACGGTCTGCAGGCGCAGGCCGTGCAGCGCGTTGGCCTGGAACCACGCCAGCGCGCCCTCGATGGCCTGCACCGTCTGCGGCGACGGATCGGGGATGGACATCAGGTAACGCACCACGCCCACGCTTTCGTCGGTCACCAGCGCGGCCAGTTCGAATCTGCGGCCGGGTGCCGGCTGCAGCGTGGTGACATCGTACTGGCCGGCCCAGAGCGTCGGCTGGCCGTGCTGGCGTACCTGCAGGCGCAGCAGGCAGGCATCGCCGCGCTGCACCGCCGTAGCCACCCGCGTGCGGCGCGCGGCATCGACGAAGGCAAAGCGTGGTGCGTCCTGCACTTGGCGCAGGGTGGTCAGCACGCCGCTGGTGACGTCGTCGGCGAAGGTGATGCGGTCGTGGTAATCGGTGCGCGCCGGCACCGAATGTGGCCAGCCGCCACAACTGCGGATCTGCTGGTCGAGGATGAAATCGAGTCCGTGCAGTGCGGCATCGCGATAGCGGCGGTCGTTGCTGCGGGCGAAGGCTTCGGCGAGGTAATCGACCTGGGTATAGGTGGTGCGGTTGTCGAAGCTGCCGCCGGGCTCATCCTGGGCCGCGCGGGTGGCCTCGCGCGCGGCGGCGTCCAGCACCCGCAGCGGGTCCTGGTTGACCGGCCAGCCGCCGGAGCGGCGTTGCAGCAACACCAGGTTGTCGGCGATCTCCCGGTACTGCTGCGGTTCCAGCCGTGCGTAACCGTCCGCATGGCCGCTGCGCCAGTGGTTCACCCCGTCGTTGAAGCGGCCCACCGGAATTGCAGGCGTTGCCGCTGGCGGCGCGGCATGGGCCGCGGTGGCGGCCATGCCCACACCCAGCAGCAACGGCAGCGCGCGACGCCGGATCATGCGCGCAGCGCGGCCGGCAGCCACAGCGACAGCTGCGGGAAGAAGGTGACGATCAGCAGCACCGCCAGCGCGGCGAACCAGAACGGCCAGATGGTGCGCATGCTCTGGCCGACGGTGATCTTGCCGATCGACGTACCGATGAACAGCACCGAGCCCACCGGCGGCGTCACCAGGCCGAGGCCACCGGTCAACACCAGCACCAGGCCGAAGTGGATCGGATCGATGCCATAGGCCTTGGCCACCGGCAGGAAGATCGGCGTGCAGATCAGGATCATCGGCGCCAGGTCCATGAAGGTGCCCAGCAGCAGCAGCATCACCACGATCATCAGCAGCACCATGAACTGGCTGTGCGCGAACGACTGCAGGAAGTCCACCGCGGCGGTCGGCACCTGCAGGTAGGCCAGCAGCCAGCCGAACACCGCGGCGGTGGCGATGACGAACAGGATGACGCCGGTGCTGCGCGCGGCATGGATGACCGTGTCGAAGAATTCGCGCCAGCGCAGCTGCCGGTACAGCACGGTGGTCACCAGCAGGGCGTAGACCACGGCGATGGCCGCGCTCTCCACCGCGGTGAAGATGCCGGCACGGATACCGACAAAGATCAGCGCCACCAGGCCCAGGCCGGGCAGGGCGGAGATCACGCGCAGCAGCACCGCGCGCCAGCCCGGGAAGATTTCCACGCCATAGCCGCGGCGGCGTGCCACGGCGTAGCCGGTCAGCATCAGGGCGACGGTCATCAGCAGTGCAGGCACGATGCCCGCAGCGAACAGATCAGCGATGGACAGGCCACCACCTGCAGCGGCCGAGAACAGGATCAGGTTGTGCGAGGGCGGCACGAGCAGCGCCACCAGTGCGGCGGTGATGCTGACGTTGACCGCGAAGTCACGGTCATAGCCGCGCTTGACCATCTGCGGAATCATCGTGCCGCCGACCGCCGAGACATCGGCGATGGCCGAACCGGATACACCGCCGAAAAACAGCGAGGACAGGATCGACACCTGGCCCAGGCCACCGCGCATGCGGCCGACCAGCGAGGACGCCAGTGCGATCAGGCGCTCGGAGATGCCGCCGCGCATCATGATTTCGCCGGCGAAGATGAACAGTGGAATGGCGATCAGCGAGGCCGAGCCGGTGCCGGCCGAGATCTGCTGCACCAGCACGATGCTGGGGATGTCCAGGTAGAGCAGGGTGGCCAGCGCGGCCGCGGCCAGTGCGTAGGCCACCGGCACGCCGAGCAGCAGCAGCACGGCGAATACGGCGAACAGGATGGTGATGCCCATGGGTCAACGATCTCCTTCAGCGTCGTCGCTGCCAGCGTCGCTGGCCTGCAGCGCTTTCCACGCACGGTTGAGTGCGAACAGCACCATCAGCGCACCACCCACCGCCAGCGGCAGGTAGTTGATGCTCTGCGGCAGGTTGGCACCGGCAGTCTTGATGTCCATCCCGTCCAGCAGCAGGTCGGCCGACCAGAAGGCGATGAAACCGCCCAGCACTGCCACCACCAGCTGGATCAGCACGTCCACCGCGCGGCGCAGGCCGGGGCCCATGTAGGCGTGCAGCAGGAAGAAGCCGAAGTGGCGGTTGGTGTGCACGCCACAGGCCGCGCCCAGGCTCATCGCCGTGGCCAGCAGCAGCAGGGTGACCGGCTCTGTCCAGCTGGGCGAATCGTTGATGACGTAGCGGGCGAACACCTGCCAGCCCTGCACCACCACCAGCCCGAGGAGGGCGGCGACGGCACAGTAGATGGCGATGTCGGCGATGCGGTCCAGCAGGCGCTGTCCCGGCCCGGCGGCGGGCGACAAGGTCTCGGTCATGGCAGGTTCCTCAGGCAGCGCGGATGCGGTCGACCAGCGCGGCGATGTCCGGCTGTTGCAGGTACTCCTGCAGCAGCGGCTGGGCCGCGGCGCGGAAGGCGGGCATGTCCACTTCGTTGGCTTTCACCCCGAAATCGAGCACCGCGCGGCGCGCAATGCTTTCCGATGCATCCCACTGTTCGCGCATCACGCCCACCGAAGCACGCGCGGTATGCAGCAGCAGCTGGCGGTCATCCGGGCTCAGCCGCTCGAAGCTGGCGCGCGACATCAGCAGCACGTCCGGCGCATAGGAGTGATCGCTCTGCGACCAGTAGTGCGCGGCCTCGAAGTGACGGCTGGAGTGGAAGCTGCGCATGTTGTTCTCGGCACCGTCGATCATGTGCGTTTCCATGCCCGAGAACGTGTCGCCCAGCGACATCGGCGTGGGGTTGGCACCGAGCAGGCGCATCAGCTGGATGAAGATGTCCGAGGAGGCCACGCGCAGCTTCAGGCCATGCAGGTCCTTCGGCGAAACGATCGGATGCTTGGTGTTGTAGAAGCAGCGCGCGCCGGAATCGTAGATCGCCAGGCCGACCAGGTCGCGGCGCTCGAAACCGCGCAGCACGGCCTCGGCCACGCCGTCGTCCAGTGCGGCACGCTGGTGCGCCACCGACTTGAACACGTAGGGCAGGCACAGCGCCTGGGTCAGCGGGAAGGCGTTGTTCAGCGCACCGGCGTAGACGCGGGTGATGTCGATGGCACCGAAGCGGGCCATGTCGATCGCTTCCGACTCGCGGCCGAGCTGGCCCGAGTGATACTGGCGCAGCCGCAGGCGGCCATTGGTCTCGCGTTCCAGCGTTTCGCCGATCCACTTCACCGCGGTGACGGTGGGGTAGTCGGCCACGTGCACGTCGGTGGCGGTCAGCAGGGCGCCGCCGTCAACGCCAGCGGCCGGCCCGCGGCCACAGGCCGCGAGCATCGGCGTGGCCAGGGCTGCAGCGCCACCGGCCAGGAAATTACGTCGTGTGATCATCTGCGCCCTCCCGCGCGTGTTCACCAGGGCAGGCCGGCGGTCATCCCGCTGGAACGGCCCGGCAGGCAATGTCGCCGAAGCCGGCGAAACGCACCAGCGCGGTCTGCCCGGCGGTGATGTCATGGATGCCGGTCGCGTTGCCGGTGGCGATCAGGTCGCCCTTGCGCAGCGGCCGGCCACGCAGCGCCGAACGGGACAGTGCGAACGCATAGGCGGCGCGCAGGCCACCCGGCAGGCGCGTCGCACCACCAGTGCCGACCACTTCGCCTTCGATCAGCGTCTCGGCGCGCAGCGAGGTTTCGTCGCGTGCGGTCCAGTCGACGATCTCCGGCCCCAGCACCAGGCCGTTGTTGTTGCCGAAATCGGACACCACCACGCGCGGGCCGAGTTCGTTGATGGTGGCCAGCGGGCTGCTGGCCACTTCCACGCCGATGTACAGGCGCGCGGGCAGGGCCTCGGCCTGTTCCGGCGACCAGTGCAGTTGTCCGGCCGGAGCGTCCTCCAACAGCTCCAGCACGTACTCCGCTTCGACCGCGGCAAAGCCGCCGACGAACACCGGAATGTCTGTTGTTCCACCGGTAGCATTTTTCAGCTGACGAGAGAAAACCGGGCCCAGCAGGCGGTCATCCGCGGACACATCACGGCGCTCGGCGGCGATGTAACCCACTTTCCAGCCGACCACGCGGTCATCCCAGGCGGCGATGGCCAGGTCCTGCACCTGGTAGGCACCCACCAGAGTGTCCGGGATGGTGCCCGGGAATGTGGCCAATGACTGCCCGGCGCGGCGGGCGGCGGTGAAGGCCTGGGCGATCGCGGCCGCATCGTCCGGCGGCGGCGTCTGCCCATGTGTGCCGTGTTCGTTGCTCAAGAACGGTCTCCCTGTGTTTGTTGCACTGCCCATCGACAGCGTCTGCAGGAGGTGTATATGGTAAACCGGTGTCATCGTGCAAGCCGCAGCGCATCACGTGCTGCCACTGGATGCACCAGGCACCCTGTCCCCGTCCTGCCGGAGCCGTTGCCTGCCATGCGTCTGCGTCCTGTCGTGCTGTTGTTGTGCGGGCTGTTTCTGGCCCTGCCGTTGACCTCCACCGCCGCGCCGCCGCGCGACAACGAACGCCCCGGCCAGGAGCTGGCCGGCGAGCGGATCGCCCTGTGGCCGGACGGCCAGGTTCCCGGCGAGCAGGGCCCGGCGCGACCGGCGCGGGTGGTCGAGCGCAGCAGCGACCCGGCGCACCCCGACCGCTACGTCGACCAGGTCGATGCGCCCTACCTGCTGGTGCATGCACCGGCACGGCCGAACGGACGCGCGCTGCTGGTCATCCCCGGTGGCGGCTACCAGCGCGTGGTGATCGACAAGGAAGACAGTGCGCTCGTGCCGGAATGGGTGGACCGCGCCGGCTACACCCTGTTCGTGCTGCGCTACCGCCTGCCGCAGCCCGGCCGCGACCGCCAGGCCGCGCTG
>NZ_QETL01000060.1:0-23780 GCF_003105135.1 Stenotrophomonas sp. SPM
GGCCACGGCGGCGCTGGGCGCAGCCTCACGCTCCTGCAGCGCCTCGGTCGGCGCGGTGATGGCGGCGGTCTGCGCCACGGCAGCGGCATCGGTGCCGCCCGGCAGCCAGCGCAGTTCGGCCACGCCGGTGGCGGGCTGGGGTGGCGTGGCCGGCGCGGGTTCACTGCGCAGCAGCCACCAGCTGGCGACGCCTACGTTGAGGATGGCCAGCACGACGATCAGGGCACGGGTCAGCATGCTGCCGATACTAGCCTGCGGGCTGGTGCACCGCCCAGCGGGCGAGGCCGTCCAGCACCAGCGACGGATGGTAATCGGCGCCGTCCAGCAACGGCATCAATGCCGGTGCGCCGCCGCCATGCACCAGCAGTGCGGGAGCCACGCCCAGCAGCGCCTGCGCCTGGCGCGCACTGCGTTCGACCAGGGCCACGGCGGCGCCATCACAGCCGGAGGCCAGCGCGTCGGCGGTGTCGTTGGCAAATTCGCTGTAGTCGCCACCACTGGCCGGCAACTGCACCGCGCGCGCATGCAGCGCCTCACGCATGGTGGTGGGCGAGGCGGAAATGCGGCCGCCGTGGTGCTGGCCGTCGGCGTCGAGCAGATCAATGGTCAGCGCGGTACCCACGCCCACCACCAGCACCGGACGCCGTGCGGTAGCCGCGGCCAGCAGTGCGAGGAAACGATCGACGCCGAATTTTTCCGGCTTGGCATAGGCGATGCGCACGCCTGCGCATTCGGCACTGGTGCGCACCACGCGCACATCGCCGAAGCGGGCCTGCAGCTGCTGCAGCATGGCGGTGGTCAGCGACGGTGCGGCCACGCTGGCAACGAAGGCGGTGCCGCCCGTGGGCAGGCTGTGCGGCGGCTGCGCGGCCATGCCTTCGGCGCCATGCGCCCAGGCCTGCACATCACCGGCACGGTCACCCTGCAACGGCGCGAACTTGAAGCGCGAATTGCCGAGGTCGAACAACCAATCGCTCATGCCTTCCTCACGCTCACTTCGCCGGCATGCAGCAGGCGCTCGTGGCCATCGATGCGTACGCGCAGGGCGCCGTCATCGGCCAGGCCCAGCGCGGTGCCGTGCTGCCATTGGCCTTCCAGCTCCACGCGCACCTCGCGGCCGGCCAGCATGTCGAAGGCGGCATAGCGCGGCAGGAACGGGGCCAGGCCCTCGCGGTCGAACACGTCCAGCGCCGGCAGCAGGCGCGCCAGCACGGCGGCCACCACCACGTTGCGGTCGACATGGCTGCCGGCCAGGGTGTCCAGGTCGACCCAGGGCTGGGTGATCTGTTCGGCGAAGGCCGGCGGCATGTGCACGTTGATGCCGATGCCGATGACCGCGCGTGCCGGGCCGGCATATTCGCCTCCGCCCTCGGCCAGCAGGCCGACCAGCTTGCGCCCGTCCACCAGCACGTCGTTGGGCCACTTCAGCTGCGCCTGGGTGTAGCCCAGGTCGTGGAGCGCCTCGGCCACGGCGACGCCGGCCACCAGGCTGAGGCCGGCCAGGCGGCCCAGGCCACCGGAGAACAGGCGCAATACCGACAGGTAGACGTGGGCGGCCAGCGGCGAGGCCCAGCTGCGGCCACGACGACCGCGACCGCCGGTCTGGCGCTCGGCCAGCAGGACGCAAACGCCGCGCTGCGGCGCGCTGCACCGCAGCAATTCGGCATTGGTGGAATCCACCGTCCAGGCCACCTGCAGGTCATGCAGGAGGGCCACGGCGTCGTCGGGCAGGTGCGCGCGGATGGCCGCCGGGTCCAGCAGCTCCAGCGGCTGGCTCAGGCCGTAGCCCTCGCCTGCACGGCCTTCGATGTCCACACCGGCAGCTCTAAGTCCTTGAATACGCTTCCATATGGCCGCCCGGGTCTGGCCCAGCTCACGGGCCAGGGCGTCGCCGGACAGGCGACCGGCAGCGAGTTTGGCCAGCAATTGGCGATCGTCCACGGCAGCTTCCACAAGGTCAGAACGGAATTATGCGGGAAAGCCGCCAGCGACGCCCGCGGGGTGCCGGGGGAGGGGCTTCCAATCCAGGGCCGGGTTCGGGCTAGAATCGGGAACTCACCCTCCCTCAACCTGGATGTCGTCAATGCGCCACTATGCCCATTGCCTGATCCTGCTGGCGATGCCCTTCGCGGCCTCGGCAACAGCATCGCTGGACGACAGCCGTGGGGGCTGTGTGTACTCCACCCCGGATGCCGCTTCGCAGCGTGCTTCGACCACCACCGCTTCGGCCACCGCGGCCAAGCCGGCACCGGTGCGCCCGGCGGCGAGCAGCGCGACCAGCAGCGGTGGCGGCGGCAGCGATGACGATGTGCTGCAGCGCATCCGCGCACCGAAGTGGCACAGCTACCTGCCGGGTATGTTCCGCTGATCAAGTCGTTGCTGCAGTGGCTGCGGCCTGCGCCGCGGCCCATCGAAGATGCGATGTGGAATGAAGCCTGCGGCCGCGCCGCCTGGCTGCGGGGCCTGGACGATGCGCGCCGTGCGCGTCTGCGCGTGCTGGCCACCCGCTTCCTGCATGAGAAAACCATCACCCCGATTGGCGACCTGCAGCTGCAGGTGGCCGACGGCGTGCTGTTGGCCGCGCTGTGCTGCCTGCCGCTGCTGGAATTCGGCGAGGTCGGGCTGGAAGGCTGGTCGCAGCTGATCGTCTACCCCGATGCCTTCCGTGTGCATCGCAGCCACATGGATGCAGCCGGCGTGCTGCACGAATGGGATGACGAACTGATTGGCGAGTCGTGGGACAGCGGGCCATTGATCCTGTCCTGGGCCGACGTGCAGGCCGACCTGGCCGAACCGCACGAAGGCTACTGCGTGGCCGTGCACGAGATGGTGCACAAGCTGGATGCACTGGATGGCGCGATGGACGGCACGCCGCCGTTGCCGCGTGCGTGGCAGCGCGAATGGGCGGCGGCCTTCCAGCAGTCCTACGATGCGTTCTGCGCGCAGGTGGATGCTGGCGAGGAAACGCTGATCGACCCTTATGCCGCCGAAGCGCCGGAAGAGTTCTTCGCCGTGGCCAGCGAGTACCACTTCTCCGCGCCGGAGGTGCTGGCGCAGGCGCTGCCGGAGGTGGCCGCGCACCTGCGGCGGTTCTATGGTGAGCCGCCGGCTGAAAGCAGTCGAGCATGGCTCGACTCTACAGAGCAGCGGTAGCGCCGGGCCATGCCCGGCGGATCGGATTGCCGGATCGTTACGGCCCTGGCGGCAGGCGCACTTCGAAGCGCGCGCCCCCCAGTTCGCTGGAGCGGGCGACCAGCAGTTCGCCGCGGTAATCCTTGATCAGGTCCTGCACGATCGACAGGCCGATGCCGTGGCCCTGCACGCGTTCGTCGCCGCGCACGCCACGCTGCAGCACCTTGCCGATGTCTTCCGGGGCGATGCCCGGGCCATCGTCGTCCACCGCCAGCAGCAGGCCGGCGCGGCGCGCGTTCGGTGCCGGCAGCGGCTGCGCGGTCAGCAGCACGCGGCGCTTGGCCCACTTGAAGGCGTTTTCCAGCAGGTTGCCCAGCAGTTCCTGCAGGTCGCCCGGTTCGCCGTGGAAACGCGCGGCCGGGTCGATGTCGAATTCGCAGAGCACGCCCTTCGACGCGTAGACCTTCTCCAGGCCACGCACGATTTCCTCGGCGTTGGATTCCACCGGCAGCGGTGCGGAGAACAGCTTGTGGCCCGAAGAGGCGGCGCGCGCCAACTGGTAGGACACCAGATTGTTCATGCGCTGCAGCTGCACGTCCAGTTCCTCGCGCAGGGCGCCATCGCCGGCACCGCTGTCCATCTGCGTGCGCAGCACGGCGATCGGCGTCTTCAGGCTGTGCGCCAGGTCGGCCAGGGTGTTGCGCTGGCGCTCGAGGTTCTCGCGCTCGCTCTCGATGAAGGCGTTGATGCTGTCGGTCAGCGGCTCCAGCTCGCGCGGGTGGCGCTCGCTCATGCGCTCGGTCTCGCCGCGCTGCACCTTGGTCAGCTCGGTGATGACCCGGCGCAACGGGCGCAGGCTCCACTGCAGGATGACCGTCTGCAGCAGCAGCAGGATCAGGCCGATGCCGCCCAGATAGAACCAGACCCGGCTGCGGAACACGCGCAGCTGCGCGCCCAGCGCGCGCGAGTCTTCCATCACGTAGATGGTGTACGGGAATTCGGTGGCGGGGTCGGCGTCGGCATCCCACACCAGGCCCAGACCGTAGCGGTAGACCGAGCCCTGGCTGCCGTCGATCTGGATCATCGGCAGCGGGCCTTCGAACACTTCCTGGCGCGGGGCCAGCAGGCCGCCTCCCACCGTGGGCAGCATCGGGCCTTCGGCGGACATCGAATTGCCCTTGCCGTCCGGCATCACCACCTGCAGGTACAGGCCACTGCCGGGCACGTCGAAGCGCGGATCCGGCGGCTGCTCGCGGATGTACAGCGAGCGGTCGCGAGTGAAGTCGATGCCGGCCGCGTAGGCCGTAGCGTAGTTCTTCAGGCGCTCACGCAGGTTCGCCTTCGCCGTGTCGGCGAAGGCGGCATCGAGCGCGTAACCGGCCAGGGCCAGGAACGCGACCAGGCCCACGGACGCGGCGAACAGCTGGCGCGCCTGCAGTGAGCGCGGCCGCCAGCGTCGGAAGAACCACAGACGGCCGGACATCGTTTATCGCCTTGTGGAAGGCTCAGCCCTCGTTGCGCGGGATCGCGAAACGGTAGCCGCGGCCACGCACGGTCTCGATCGGCTTCAGTTCGCCGTCGGGGTCCAGCTTCTTGCGCAGGCGGCCGATGAAGACTTCCAGCACGTTCGAGTCGCGGTCGAAATCCTGCTGGTAGATGTGCTCGGTGAGGTCGGCCTTGGAGACCAGTTCACCGGCATGCATCATCAGGTATTCCAGCACCTTGTACTCGTAGCTGGTCAGGTCGACATTGCTGCCGGTGACGCTGACCGTCTGTGCTGCCAGGTCCAGGGCAACCGGACCGCATTCCAGGGTCGGCTTGCTCCAGCCGGCGGCGCGGCGCAGCAGCGCGTTGACGCGGGCCAGCAGCTCTTCCACATGGAACGGCTTGACCAGGTAATCGTCGGCGCCCTGCTTGAGGCCTTCGACCTTGTCCTGCCAGCTCGAACGCGCGGTCAGGATCAGCACCGGGAACTTCTTGCCCTCGTCGCGCAGAGCCTTGATCAGCTCCATGCCCGACATCTTGGGCAGGCCCAGGTCGATGATGCCGACGTCGAACGGTACTTCGCGGCCCATGTAGAGGCCTTCCTCGCCGTCCTGCGCGGCATCGACGGCAAAACCTTCGCGCTTGAGCCGGGCTGCCAGGGTCTCACGCAGCGGGGCTTCGTCTTCGACCAGAAGGATACGCATGAACTCTCCCTAGTGTCCTGGGTGTGGCCCGGAGGCCTGTGGGTACGGTGTGTTACGGCAACTATCCCTGTTCAGGGGTTATCGCCGCGTAGTGATGACATATCCGACCGCGGCGTGCGCGGCTGTGAACGTGCCGGGGCGGGGTCGTCCATGTAGCGGACCCGGCCCCGGTCATCCATGTACTTGACCCGGTTGATGTCCCGGCCATCGAACGGCACGCGCTCGGCGCCGAGGATGTGGCCACCGGTGGAGCGCTGCACCCGGCGCACGGCATCGGACAGCGAACGGTCGTCACCACGGCCACCACGTTCCATCATGTCCGCGCGCATGGCCGCACGCGGCTCGCCGCCACCACCGCGCGGTGGCTGCTGGGCCATCGCTGCAGAAAGGGGGGCAGCCGCCAGGACCACGCAGGTGGCCAGGGCAATGCGGCGGTGGAAGGGAGCGGAAGACATCGATGCGATCCTAGCCGAGCACGGCGATTCGTTCAAAAGTCGTAAATCCGGAGCACCGGATACGGGACCCGGCCTTTACATTTCCTTTGCAAATGATTGGTTTGGCGCGGTGAATCCGATCTGAACTTTTCCGGGTGCTCTCCGGCGTCGTTCATCTAAGTGAACATTCGGGACGAATCCATGGGCCTTGTCAAGTCAGGAATGTGACTGAAATCACGCTGCGGCGCGATCGGCCTCGCGCTCGGTGACCGCCAGCGCCTGCTCGATCAGCGCCCAGTCGGCGCCGGGGCGGTGTGCGCCTTCGCTCAGCACCTGGCGGAACGCGCGACCGCCCGGCTGGCCGTGGAACAGGCCCAGCAGGTGGCGGGTGATGTGCTTCAGGGCCAGGCCCTCGCCCAGGCGGGCCTCGATGTAGGGGCGCATCGCGCGCAGCAGTTCGCCACGCGCGCGCAGCGCGGCGCCGGTGTGCAGCGCCTCCAGCTGATGCAGCAGGTAGGGGTCGTGGTACGCGGCGCGGCCAAGCATGACGCCATCGACATGCGCGGCCTGGGCCTGCACGGCTTCCACCGTGGCCAGGCCACCGTTGATGACCACCGGGAGCGCCGGGCGCGCCTGCTTGAGGCGGTAGGCCCAGTCGTACTTCAGCGGCGGAACCTCGCGGTTCTCCTTCGGCGACAGGCCCTTCAGCCAGGCGTTGCGCGCATGTACCACGACCATGGCGGCACCGGCGGCGACCTGGCGGTCGACGAAGCCGGCGAACACGTCGTACTCGTTGTCCTCGTCCACGCCCAGGCGGCACTTCACCGTCACCGGGATGTCCACCGCTGCGACCATCGCCGCCACGCACTCGGCCACCAGCGCCGGTTCGCGCATCAGGCAGGCACCGAAACGCCCGGCCTGCACGCGGTCGGACGGGCAGCCACAGTTGAGGTTGACCTCGTCGTAGCCCCAGTCGGCGGCAATGCGCGCGGCCTGCGCCAGCAGGGCCGGATCGCTGCCGCCCAGCTGCAGGGCCAGCGGCTGTTCGCTGGCGTCGAAGCCGAGCAGGCGCTCGCGGTCACCGTGGATGACGGCGTTGGCGTGCACCATCTCGGTGTACAGCCGGGCACCCGGCGCCAGCACGCGGTGGAACACGCGGCAGTGGCGGTCCGTCCAATCCATCATGGGGGCAACGGACAGGCGCAGGGAATCGGCGTAACGGGCGGTGGCGGACGTCATCGGGGTGTTGATCGTGGAGACTGGCATTACCAGTGAGATCAATAGTTTACACCGGGCGGCTGAATGGCGCCGGGCGGGCCTCGGGTGCTGCGGGGACAGCACCGGCGCCGCCTGCCTGAAGGCCAGGCCAATCCAGATCCATCATCCTGAGCAACCGGTCACAGTTGTCGCCTTCCGTTGACGGTGTCGGAATGTTGACGCCGCTATAGTCCCGCGCTCGCAATGGATTGGACGTGCGGAGCAAACGATGCAGCACAAGCGTATGAGCAGGACCCTCGCCGCAGCACTGGCCGTGGCCGCCCTGGCCATTGGCACGGCGAGCGCGGCACCGGCCGCGACCGGGCTGAGCCCGACCTTCACCGCCTGCAGGGACAAGGCGCAAGGTGCGATCGAGCAGGCCGCGTGCCTGTCGTCGGAAACCACCCGCCAGGACCAGCGCCTGAACCAGGCCTACAGACAGCTGCAGGCCAAGCTGAGCGGCGCGAATAAGACCAAGCTGGTGAACGCGCAACGCGCTTGGCTGCAGTCGCGCAGCCGCGATGGCGAACTGGAGACCGCGCTGTACGACGATTCGCAGCCGGGCAACCTGCAGAGCGGATTGAACGACGCGATGCGCCTGAGCGCGCGTGCCGACCAGCTCCAGGCCTACCTGCAGCTGCTGGACTGACCTTCGGGAGGGCATGCCCTCCCCCTGCACAAGGATGTAGAAAATGCCTACCAATATCGACACCCACGACCTGGATGCCACCTCCGGCGCGGTGTACTTCGCGGTCGGCCGTGGCACCGAGGGCGGCCCCGCGTCCTACCACCTGGCCATCGCTGGCATCACCCAGGGCGTGAGCGAACCGCACTGGGGCACCGTCAGCCGGGTCGCACAGAACAGCGGCTACAGCCTGGGCGCGATCCAGGTCGACTTCGGCCAGCGTGGCGAATGGGCGCTGGGCGCCATCGACGGCCACGCCCTGAAACCGGGCGAGACCACCTATGTCGATGCAGTGATCGACCAGGCCAGCGCCTACGCCAAGGCGCACAACCTGCCCTTCACCCAGGACCACGCCGACCTGCGCCGCGACCTGCTCAGCCACGGCAATGGCCTCAGCGGGCGCAGCTCGATCGAATTCATCGACACCAACACCCGCGACAGCATCAACGCGTGGGCGGGGTCGGCCGAAGGCAAGCAGTGGATCCACGCCAACATCGATTACCCGCAGGTGCGCAACGCCACCCAGACCGGCATGACGATGGTGGACACGCATGGCAGCAACATCGCCGAGGAAAACCGCTTCGAAGCGATCAGCCTGATCGCCAAGACCGCCAACCAGCTGCCCAGCCAGCTGCCCAAGCTGCAGAAGGTGCTGGAAGAAGGCGGTGACTACGAGGCGCTGCGCGCCAAGGCCGGCCAGATCCGCGAGACCTACCAGTATTTCGATGCGCCCAAGGCCGGTGACATCGCCGTGCGCTACGAGGATGCCTACGCCAACAACAAGGACGCGATGGACCGCGCCCACGCCAAGGTGAGCAGCCGCGACTTCTCGCCGGCCGGCGAGCAGAACGATGCCGACATCCAGGTGGCGCTGGGCCAGATCGGCGCGCCGCGGCAGCAGGCCGCTTCGCAGACGCTGAAGGAGGGCTCCAGCGGCCGCGAGGTGCTGAAGCTGGAAAACAACCTGGTGGCGCTCGGCTTTGCCAGCGCGGATGGCCAGCAGACGCTGAACCCCGACCGCCGCTTCGATGCCACCACCCGTCAGGCGGTGGAGGAATTCCAGCGCGCACACAACCTGGACCCGGTGGACGGCAAGGCCGGCCGTGACACGCTGACCGCCATCGACCGCGAAGCGCGCGAACTGCAGGGCAACCTGGCCGCGCTGGGGCTGACCGATGCCAAGGGCCAGGCCATCGCCAGCGATGGCTACCTGGGCGCTGGCAGCCGCCATGCCATCAACACGTTCCAGCAGCAGCACGGCCTGCCCGCCACCGGCATCGCCGATGCGGACACCCGCCAGGCACTGGCCAGCGAAGTGCAGCAGCGGGCGCAGGGTCAGGGTCAGAACCAGGGCCAGAACCAGAACCCTGGACAGCAGACCGCCGCCGATCCGGCGCGCGAGACGGTGTACCCGATGTCCGACCCGCGAAGCCCGCAGAACTGGCTGTACACCGAGACGCTGGTGCAGGTGAAATTCGCCGAGGAAGCGCGCGGGCTGCCGTCCGGCGAACACAGCGAGAAGCTGGCCGCCGCCCTCACCGTGGAAGCGACCCGGGCCGGGATGTGGAAGATCGACCGGGTGGAGCTCAACCAGGATGGCTCGATGGCGCGCGCCGTGCAGGCCAATGCGATGCGCGACGAAAGCGCGTTGAACCGCAATTCCGCACCGGTGTCCACGGCCGAGGCGATGGGCCAGAGCGTGCAGGAAAACAGCGAGCGCGCCCTGCAGGTGAGCGACCAGCAGCGCGAGCAGCAGCGGATCGACCAGCAGACCCAGCAGCACGGCCCGCGGGCCATGATGGCGTAAGCGCACTACAGGCCCCGGGACAGCCCGGGGCCTGTCTTTTCAGCAGCCTTACAGCGCGCGCCCCTTCACCTGGTCTTCCTGCTGGGCCTGCACCTGCGGGTTGAACTGGCTATCCAGCTCGGCACTCTGCCGGGTGCTGGCTTCCACCGACTGCGACACCGCCTGCTGGCGATCGACGAAGGCGCGCTGTGCAGCCGGGTCGCCCACGTTGCCCTGCACCGCGAACAGGCCCGTGCCATCCGGGCGCGCGAGCACATGGTCGATCTGGCGCATGCCGGCAACCTTGCTCTCATAGGCCAGCTGGCCGGCGGCACGTTCGGTTTCCTGTGCGTTGGCAAACAGCGGGCTCAGCCCGGCCTGTGCGCGCTGCTGCTGCAACGCCTGCAGCTTCTCCAGCGCCTGGTTGAAGCGCGGGTTCTCGACATGCCCGGCGTCGCGCATGCTGGCGGGCGTTGCGGGCGTGGCAGGTGCCACCGGCTCGGCACGTGCCGGGGCGGTGGTGGTCTGCGCGCCAGCCTTTACTGCAGCCGGATCCTGCAGGCGCGCCAACGTCAGGCGGCCAGCCTTGCCGTCATCGTCCAGGCCGTTGTTGGCCTGGAACTGCTTGACCGCAGCCAGCGTGTCCTTGCCGAAGATGCCATCGGCGCCCAGCGCTTTGCCGTCGGCGGCGGTGTAACCCAGCGCGGCCAGCCTGCCCTGCAGCGCCTTGACCTCATCCCCCCGCTCGCCCTTCACCAGCATGCCGTCGGCCATCGGCGCCTGCTGCGCACTGCGCGCGGCCTGCGCGGCGGCAGGGCCCTGCGCGTGCACCGTGCCGCCCAGGGTGATGCGGTCGTTGAGCATGTCGCCCAGGTAGCGGCGGTACTGGTCCGGCTCGAGCTCGATGTGGGCGTGCACGGCCTTGGTGCCGGCGTTTGACTGCTTGACCAGCGGCGCGCCGTATTCAACG
Source organism: Stenotrophomonas sp. SPM (assembly GCF_003105135.1). NCBI lineage: Bacteria > Pseudomonadati > Pseudomonadota > Gammaproteobacteria > Lysobacterales > Lysobacteraceae > Stenotrophomonas > Stenotrophomonas sp. SPM. Next base: position 10,454 of record NZ_QETL01000060.1, read on the forward strand.
AAGTCACCGTTCTTGTACGGCGACGATCCAGCCGCACCGTGCATGACCTGGCCAACCAGCTCGCGACGCGGATCGCCGGCCGGGTGGCTGTAGATGCGGATGCCGTTGGTGGGGTCCTTCAGGAACTCCACGTAGCCGGCCACCGGGTTGGGGATCATCACATCGCGGTTGGCCAGGCGGTCGGTCAGGATCAGGTCCTTGCGCACCAGCGGAATGCCGTTCTTGTCGCCGGTGGTGCGGATGTTCTCCATCTCCCCTTCCACCATGCCGGACTGGCGATCGGCCTTGCTGGCATCGCCGGTCCGCACCGCTTCGGCGTTGGTGTTGGGGTGGTGGATCTTCAGCAGGCGATAGGCCTCGTCTCCGCTCATGCCGTGGGCCAGCGTACGATTGCTGGTGACGTTGCCATACGGTTCGACCACGGTGATGCGGCCTCCACCGGGGGCGGCAGCAGCGGCCGCCGAGGCCGGGGCCGGCGTCGGCGAGTGGCTGCGCTCGCCCGCGGGTGCTCGCGCCTGGGTACCAGCGCCCAGCGCGGCCAGCGTATCGCGACCGGCCTTGCCATCTTCCTCAAGCCCATGGGCCTTCTGGAACTGTCGCACCGCGTGTTCGGTATTGCCGCCGAAATCGCCATCGGGATTCAGCGCCTTGCCGTCCTTGCCGGTGTAGCCGGCTTGCGCCAGCTTCTGCTGCAGGGCCTGCACCTCGGCACCCCGCTCGCCCTGCACCAGCACGCCGTCGGCCATCGCTGGGCGCGCGGCATGGCTGCCCCGCGCACGGTGCAGCGGTTCGCCGAACGCCTGTTCGTAGGTCTTGCCCTGGTAATCCTGCGGATGGCGGCTGACCTGCTCGTAACGCGCCAGCCCGACCAGATCCGCCTTTTCATTGAGCGTGCGTTCGCGCAGCGCATTCCATTGCGTGGGTGAACTCTCAAAGTGTCTTTGCACGTTGTCGTGCTTGTAGTCCTGCACCGCGCGCACGATCTGCTCATCACTCAGTTCAGACAGCTTGTAACCATCGCCATAAGCCTCCTTCAGGCCGTTGACGAAGACACCGCGGGTCATGTTCCGGTACTGCACCGACGTGCTCCACAGGGCATCCTGCACCGCGGGGCCACGGCCCTGCAGATCCACCCCTGCGTCCTTCAGGCGCGCAAGCTGCTTGTCGTAGTACTGGTGCTGGATGAAGTTGTGCTGGTCGCGACCGAAGGCACCCGGGTCCCGGTCGGCGATCTCCTTCCAGCGATCGTTGAAGGCCTGGCTGGCCGGCGTCAGGCCACGGAATTCGGCGCCGTAACGCGAGCCCGCCAGGTATTCGTCCACCCCGCCCACTGCGCTGGCGAACTGGTAGGTGCCATAGGAAACGCCGCCATGGTCGCCCTTTCCAGAGGAAATCCAGCCCGGGCCGCGATTGCTGGTTTCGTAGCTTGCGGAAGTCTGGCCGCGGTGCCAGCCGTCCATCGCCTTCTTTGCGTCGGTCACCACGTCCATGCTGCTGGTCTCCTTGCGTTTGGAGGTTCGAAGAGGGGGCTCAGGGTTGATCGGTCGAAGCGTTCAACTGGTCAACGCGGTTGGCCACGCGGTTGATGCGGCAGGACTGTGCGTCCAGCATCTGGCCCTGGCCTTCGGTACCGGGGTCCGACGTGCAGTAATGGTTGGTGTCGGACCACCACGCGGCCTGCGCCTCCATCCAGTCATCCTTGGCCTTGCTGTCCGGGCGGGCCACCTGCTCTGCGACAACCGCCGCCAACCGGTCCTCCTGATAGCGCAGTTCCTCATCGCCACAGGCCTGCAGGGCGGGCGTCGCGCCGCCGGAAGCATTCACACAGGTCGCGTACTGCGGACGCAGCGTCGCCGTGTTGTATGAGTCATCCGGGCGCGGGGCCGGGAAGTCTTCCGCATCGGCGTCGGCCGAGGTGGACGCGCCGGGTGCGGCGAGCGCTGCCGGCGGGGCTGCGGAGGCAGCGTTGCCTGCCTGGGCCGAGGCTGCAGGGGCTGCGGCCGTCGTCGCGCCCGCCGTCGTGTCCTCGCAGGCGGTCAGGGCGAAGCTGATAACCAGCGCAAGGAAGAATGCAGCCGCGTTGGCGGGTAGAAGGCGTCGGTTGCACGTAAACAGCATCATTGCCTGCATTGCTCATCTCTCCTTGGAAGCGGGATCACTGAAGTGTGGCGCCAGCTCGCGCGAACGAAGCTCGACGGCGCGTTTGGCATACCGGTTGATGCGGCACGACTGTGCATCCAGCATCGGTCCCACGTGGTCGCTGGCTGGTGAACAACGCATGTCGGTGTCTTCGGCCCAGTTCGCCTGCTCGTCCATCCAGCGGTCCTTGGCCGGACCATCGGCGCCACCCATGAGGCGCGCGACCTCGGCCTCCATCTGCTTCCGCTGGTAGGCCAGCTCGCTGGCGTCGCACGCTTCAAGCTGGTCGTCCATGCCACGCGCGTCCCGCACGCACTGGCTGTATGCAGGCCGCAGCACGGCCTGCGCGGGCGCGGTGGCGGCTGCTTCGGTCGATGGCGTGTCGGTCGATGCCGTGGAGGAAGGCGCCTGGCAAGCGCCCAGTGCCATGCACAGCATCAGCGCCGTCCAGCGTCGACGGTTCAGGGTCATGTGCTTACGGAAGCGCATTGCCTGCATCACCTGCATCTCCCTGGCGTGGGGCCAGCAGAAGCTGGCCCGGGCGGGGCCGTCCATCGGTCCCCATCACGCCGGCAATCCTACGGCAGCCAGGGTTTCAGGTGCCTGACCGGATTCAGATTGTGTGGGCGCCGTCGCGGTGCCTCAGTGCCCGCCGCGCGCGCCGCCCACCTGCTCGATCAGGGTCCGGCTGGCGGCATTGAGGCCCACCACCGTCACCTGCGCACCATGCGCGGCCAGCTTTTCCTGCGCCCGCTCCAGGGCCGCCACTGCGGTCAGGTCCCACAGATGGGCATCACGCAGGTCGATCTGCACCTTCGGCGCCACGTGCTGGTAATCAAACGCCGCACCGAGCTGGCCGGCCGAGGCGAAGAACACCTGGCCGCGCACGCGGTAGACCTGGGTATCGACGGTGTCTTCGCGCTGCACATCCAGCATGCGGCCGACCTTGCGGGCGAAGAACAGCGCCGACAGCAGCACGCCGCTGAGCACGCCCTTGGCCAGGTCGTGGGTGGCCACGGTGACCACGACGGTCAGCAGCATCACGGCAGACGAGCTTCGCGGATGGGTGCGCAGGTCACGCAGCGAGCGCCAGCTGAAAGTGCCGATGCTGACCATGATCATCACCGCCACCAGCGCCGCCATCGGGATCTGCCGCACCAGGTCACTGCCGTACACCACCAGCACCAGCAGCAGCGCGCCGGCCACCAGGCAGGACAGTCGGCCGCGGCCACCGGAGGTCACGTTGATGACCGACTGGCCGATCATCGCGCAGCCGGCCATGCCGCCGAGGAAGCCGGTGACCGTGTTGGCCACGCCCTGGCCGACGCACTCGCGGTTGCGCGCGCTGGGGGTCTCGGTGATGTCCTCGACGATCTGCAGGGTCATCATCGATTCGAGCAGGCCGACCACGGCCAGCGTGGCCGACACCGGCAGCAGGATGCGCAGCGTTTCCCAGGTGAGAGGCACGTCGGGAATGAGGAAGTGCGGCAGGCTGTCGGGCAGCTGGCCCATGTCGCCGACGCTGCGCACGTCCACGCCGAAGCCGATGACCACGGCGGTGAGCACGACGATGGCGACCAGCGGCGACGGCACCGCGCGGGTGATGCGCGGCAGCAGGTAGATGATGGCCAGCGCGGCGGCACACAGCACGTAGACAGTGGGGCCGCGGCCGATCAGTTCCGGCATCTGCGCCAGGAAGATGAGGATGGCCAGCGCGTTGACGAAGCCGGTGATGACCGAGCGCGAGACGAAGCGCATCAGCGAGCCGAGCTTGAACACGCCGGCCAGCACCTGCAGCAGGCCGGCCAGGATGCTGGCGGCGAACAGGTACTGCAGGCCGTGGTCCTTGACCAGGTCGACCATCACCAGCGCCATTGCGCCGGTGGCGGCGGAGATCATGCCGGGGCGGCCGCCGGCGATGGCGGTGACCACGGCGATCGAGAACGCGGCGTACAGGCCGACCTTGGGGTCGACGCCGGCGATCAGCGAGAAGGCGATGGCCTCGGGAATCAGGGCCAGGGCGACGACCATGCCGGACAGCAGATCACCACGGATGTTGCCGAGCCATTGCTGGCGCAGGGGGTAGGACGTTTGCATGGGAAAACTCCGCGCGCACGGGCGTGGGGCCACGTGGCGCTGCAGTGGAAAGACGCGGGTTCCTGAGCCGGGCGGGCCGGCTGCCGAGGTGCGGCAAGGGTCAGGGTGGCGTGATCACTGCAGTCGGGAGCCGGTACGTGGGAGGCGCGCAGTCTACGGGAAGCGACCCGGCAGGGGTAGCGCGGGCGGCGGTTGAACGCCGGGTGACATGGCGCGGCCCTACAATCGGGCCATGGTCCTGCCCTCTCCCCGCTTCTTCGACCCCGCCACCGAACAGGGCGTGCTGCGCCTGTCCATCGCCTTCTCGCTGGCGGTTGCACTGGCCGGCGTGGTGTTCGGCCTGCTGGCCAATTCCTCGCTGATCATCTTCGATGGCATCTACGGCCTGATCGACGTGGTGATGACCTGGCTGTCGCTGCTGGTGGCACGCCTGATCGCGCTGTCCACGCAGACCGATGCGCTGCAGTCGCGGCTTAACCAGCGTTTCACCATGGGCTTCTGGCACCTGGAACCGATCGTGCTGGGGGTGAGCGGCCTGCTGATGATCGGCGCGGCGCTGTACGCGCTGGTCAATGCGGTGGATGCGCTGATGTCCGGCGGGCGCCACATCGCGCTGGGCCCGGCCATCGTGTTCGGTGTGGTCTCGCTGCTGGCGGAAAGTGCGTTCGGCGCGTTCGTGTGGCGCGCCAACCGCCGCATCGGTTCGGATTTCATCGCCCTCGACGCGAAGAACTGGGTGATCGCCGCCAGCATGTCGGCCTGCTATGTGGTCGCGTTCTTGGGCGGCGTGCTGGTGCAGGGCACGTCGCTGGCCTGGGTCGGGCCCTATATCGATCCGGCCATCCTGGCGGTGGTCTGCCTGTTCGTGATGGTGGCGCCGCTGGGCACGGTGCGCCGCGCGCTGGCCGGGATCCTGCTGGTGACCCCGCCGGAACTGCAGGCGCACGTGGATGCCGTGGCGCGCGACATCGTGGCCCGGCATGGCTTTGTCGAACACCGCAGCTACGTGGCCCAGGTCGGCCGTGGCGAGCAGATCGAGCTGTTCTTCGTGGTCCGCGAGGACGACCCGCCGCGGCCGCTGGTGGAGTGGGACCAGCTGCGCGACGAGATCGGCGATGCGCTGGGCGAGGCCTCGCCGGACCGCTGGCTGACAATCATGTTCACCACCGACCGCGAGTGGACGATCTAGGTGGATAGGACGATAAATCAAATATTCAGGACTAACTATCACCCATCGTCCTGCAGGACCGGGCAAAGTAGACCCATCGAAACACCCACCCACTGACCAGGAGCATCCCATGTCCATCGAAAAGGTTCTGTACACCGCCCAGGCCACCTCCACCGGCGGCCGCGAAGGCCGTTCGGTCTCCTCCGACAACGTGCTGGACATCCAGCTGTCGACCCCGCGCGAGCTGGGCGGCGCCGGCGGCCCGGGCACCAATCCGGAACAGCTGTTCGCTGCCGGCTACTCGGCCTGCTTCCTCGGCGCGCTGAAGTTCGTCGCCGGCCAGGCCAAGGTCGCGCTGCCGGCCGAGACCACCGTCACCGGCAAGGTCGGCATCGGCCAGATCCCGACCGGTTTCGGCATCGAAGCCGAGCTGACCATCAACGCCCCGGGTGTGCCGCGCGAGCAGCTGGAAGAGCTGGTGCAGAAGGCCCACATCGTCTGCCCTTACTCCAACGCCACCCGCGGCAACATCGACGTGACGCTGATCGTTGCCTGATCCGACCCCAAAAAAATGGGCGGATGCCGGTCGAAACCGGGCATCCGCCCATCCCACCTCGGGTGGGCCCCGGCACAAGGCCGGGGACGCATTTGCTTGTGTAGCGCCGAGCCCCTGCTCGGCTGATCCATACAGCCGAGCATAGGCTCGGCTCTACACGTTCAAGCCTTACTTCTCGCTCGTGATGAGCTGCACGACGCTGGAGAAATCCAGCTTGCCGCGACCGGCCTGGTGGTTCATCGAATACAGGTTTCGGGCCACTTCACCCAGCGGGATCGAGGCGCCGACATTCATCGCCGCTTCCACCGCCAGACCCATGTCCTTCAGCATCAGGTCGCTGCCGAAACCGCCGCTGTAGCCGCGCGAGGCCGGCGCGTTTTCCAGCACGCCCGGCCACGGGTTGCACACTTCGGTGGCCCAGCTGCGGCCAGTGCTGACCGCCATCATCTGCGACAGCACCTTCGGGTCCAGACCGTGCGCCACGCCCAGGGCGATGGCTTCGCCGGTGACGGCCATGATCACGCCCAGCGCCATGTTGTTGCACAGCTTGGCAACCTGGCCGGCGCCACTCGCACCGACGTGGAAGATGTTCTTGCCCATCGCCTGCAGCACCGGGCGCGCACGTTCCAGCGCGTCCTCTTCGCCACCGACGATGAAGGTGAGCGTGCCCGCCTGTGCACCGGCGGTGCCGCCGGACACCGGTGCGTCGAGCATCTGCAGGCCACGCGCGGCAGCGGCTTCAGAGACCTTGCGGGCGCTGGCCGGGGCGATCGTGCTGCAGTCGATGACCAGCGCACTGGCCGGGATGTCGGCAAGGATGCCGTCATCGCCGAGGTACACGCCTTCGACGTGGCGGCTGGCCGGCAGCATCGAGATCACCACTTCGGCGTCGGCCAGGGTGTCGCGCGCCGACGGTGCGGCGCTGGCACCGGCGTCGACGGCGGCCTGGACCGCGGCCGGCACCAGGTCGAACACACGCACGGTGTGGCCGTTCTTGACGAGGTTGGCGGCCATCGGGCCACCCATGTTGCCCAACCCGATGAATGCAATGCAGCTCATGCAAGGCTCCTTTCAGCAAGCGGAGTGCCCAGGTCGGCCAGCGGGTGCGCGGCCTCGGCCCAGGGGGAAACAAAGAACGTGTCCGCCCACGCGGCGGTGGCCTCGGCCAGGGTGGCCGGGTTCCACTGCGGGTTGCGGTCCTTGTCGATCAGCAGCGCGCGGATGCCTTCGGCGAAGTCGCCACGGGCGGCGCAGTGCAGCGCAGTGACGTACTCCAGGCGATAGACGCTGGCCAGGTCCTGGCCGGCGCTGCGGCGCTGCAGTTCGAAGGCCAGCCGCGCCGAACCAGGTGCACCGGCAGCGAGGGTCTTCTGTGCGGCCTGCAGCCAGGCATCGTCGGTCTGCAGGTCGCGGATGCGCGCGATGATCGCAGGCAGATCGTCGCCTGCGCACAGCGCGTCGACCTGCGCGGCATTGGCCAGCAGCGGGCCGGTGGCTGCATCGCTGGCATGTGACTGCAGCAGATGATCCAGGCGCTCGTGGTTGTGCGCGGCATCGCCCGACCAGGCCACCTGCAGCAGTGCATCGAACACCGCGCTGCGGCGTTCTTCGGCAACGTGCACGTCAGCCAGGCCGGCGTAGATGGCATCGCCCGGGTTCAGCAGCGCGCCGGTCAGGGCCAGGAACAGGCCGCCCTTGCCCGGCACGCGCGGCAGCAGCCAGCTGCCGCCCACATCTGGGAACAGGCCGACGGTGATTTCCGGGAAGGCCAGCTTGGAGCGCTCGCTGACCACGCGGTGGCTGGCGCCGGACATCAGGCCGATGCCGCCGCCCATCACGATGCCGTGGCCCCAGCACAGGATCGGCTTGGTGTAGGTGTGGATCAGGTAATCAACGCGGTATTCGACGTCGAAGAACTCAGCGGCGTGGTCATTTTCGCGGATGTCGCCGTGGCCGGCGTTGCGGAAGGCGACCATGGCCTTGTACAGGCTGTGCAGGTCGCCACCGGCGCAGAAGGCCTTTTCGCCGGCACCCTGCAGCACCACCATCGCGATGCCGTCATCGTCGGCCCAGGCGTTCAACTGCTTCAGCAGCAGGTGCGCCATCGGCAGCGAGAAGCCATTGAGCGTGCGCGGCGCGTTGAGCGTGGCGAAGCCGATGCGCGTGCCGTTGCCGGCCACGCGCTCTTCGAACAGCACCGGTGCGTCGTCGGCAACGGTGTCGGTGGTCATGCGTTCTTCCACTGCGCGGCGCGCTTTTCCAGGAAGGCGCTCACGCCCTCGACCTGGTCGGCGGTGTCGAACAGATCGACGAAGGCTTCGCGCTCGGCCACCAGTGCCGAGGCGTGGGTGCCGGTGCGGGTGGACTGCACCAGGGTCTTGCAGGCGGCGATGCTGGTCGGGCTCTGCTTGCCGGCCTTCTTCGCCCATTCCAGCGCCAGCGCCTTGGCTTCGCCCTTGCCGACCTTTTCTTCGGCAAGACCAATGCGCACGGCGGTTTCAGCATTGATGCGCTCGCCCAGCAGGATCATGCGCTTGGCCCAGCCCTCGCCGACCAGGCGCGGCAGGTTCTGGGTGCCACCGGCGCACGGCAGCAGGCCGACGGTGGCCTCCGGCAACGCCACCTGGGCGTGGTCTTCGATGATGCGCAGGTCGCAGGCCAGCGCGCATTCCAGGCCACCGCCCATGGCGTAGCCGTTGATGGCGGCGATGGACACGCCACGGAAGCCGGACAGCGCTTCGAAGGCTTCGCCGAAACGGCGTGCGGCTTCGCGTGCGGCGGCCTTGTCGCCCGAGGCGAACTGGTTGAGGTCGGCGCCGGCGGAGAAGAACTTCTCGCCGTCACCGGTGATCACCAGCGCGTAGATGTCGCGGTCTGCGTTGAGCGCGCCCACCAGGTCGCGCAGCGCGGACAGGCTGTGCACGGTCCAGGTGTGCGCCGGCGGGTTGTGCAGGGTGACCACGGCGGTGTGGCCATCGGCCTCGACCTTCAGGCCCACGTGCTCCTGGGTACGCCAATCCTTCATCGCAGTTCCTCTTCGGTGTTGAGCAGGTGGCGGGCAACGATCACCCGCATGATCTCGTTGGTGCCTTCCAGGATCTGGTGCACGCGGCTGTCGCGCAGCAGGCGCTCGATCGGGTATTCGCGGATGTAGCCGTAGCCACCGTGGATCTGCAGCGCTTCATTGCAGATCTTGAAGCCGGCATCGGTGGCGAAGCGCTTGGCCATCGCGCACCACACGTTGGCATCGCTGGCACCGGCGTCGAGCTTGCGCGCGGCCGAGTGCACCATCTGCCGGGCGGCGACCAGTTCGATGGCCATGTCGGCCAGCTTGAACTGCAGCGCCTGGAAATCGGCCAGCGCCTTGCCGAACTGGCGGCGCTCGCCCATGTAGCGGCGTGCGGCATCCAGCGCGCCCTGCGCGGCACCCAGCGAGCAGGCGGCGATGTTGATGCGTCCGCCGTCCAGTCCCTTCATCGCCAGCTTGAAGCCGCCGCCTTCCTCTCCCAGAAGGTGGCTGACCGGCACGCGGACGTTTTCGAAGGTGATGCCACGGGTGGGCTGGCTGTTCCAGCCCATCTTCTCTTCCTTGCGGCCATAGCTGATGCCCGGCAGGTCTGCCGGCACTGCGATGGCACTGACACCGCCCGCACCGGCACCGCCGGTACGCGCCATCACCACCAGCAGCTCGGTGGCACCGGCGCCGGAGATGAAGGCCTTGGAGCCGTTCAGCACATAGAAGTCACCGTCGCGCACGGCGGTGGTCTTCAGCGAAGCCGCATCGGAGCCGGCGCCCGGCTCGGTCAGGCAGTACGAGGCCAGCTTGCTGCCCGAGGACAGATCGGTGCCCCACGCATCGCGCAGTTCGGCCTGGCCCCACCTGGACACCATCCACGAGGCCATGTTGTGGATGCTGACATACGCCGCAGTCGACGGATCGACGTTGGCGAGCTCCTCGATGACGACGGCGGCGTCCAGGCGGCTGAGGCCGCTGCCGCCGACTTCCGGGTCCATGTACAGACCACAGAAGCCCAGTTCACCGGCCTTGGCGATCGCCTCGCGCGGAAAGATGCCCTCCGCATCCCATCGCGCGGCGTGCGGCGCCAGTTCGGCCTGTGCGAAGTCACGCGCCGCTTCGCGGTACGCCTGCTGCGCTTCTTCCTGGTCCGTCGTCATCGAGTGACTCATGGCTGCTCCTGCCCTTACTTCAGGCTGATGGTGGTGTTGACGCCGTGGCTCAGCGTCTCGTCATCGAACCAACGTGCGGTGACGGTCTTGGTCTGGGTGTAGAACAGCACGACCTGCTTGCCGTACGGGCCCAGGTCGCCCAGCTTGGACGCGCGCGAACCGGTGAACGAGAACAGCGGCACCGGCACCGGGATCGGCACGTTGATGCCGACCTGGCCGACGTCGATGTCTTCCTGGAACCTGCGCGCGGCTGCGCCGGACTGGGTGAACAGCGCGGTGCCGTTGCCGTTCGGGTTGCTGTTGACCATGGCGATGGCCTCGTCCAGCGTTTCCGCTTCGAGGATGACAAGCACCGGCCCGAAGATTTCTTCCTGGTAGATGCGCATGTCGGTGGTGACACCGGCAAAGATGGTCGGGCCGACGAAGTTGCCCTTCTCGAAGCCATCGACCTGCGGCTTGCGGCCGTCGAGCACCAGCTTGGCGCCCTGTTCCACGCCCGAGGCGATCAGGCCTTCGACGCGCTCGCGGGCGCTGCAGGAAATGACCGGGCCGACGTCGGTGCCGGACACAGTGCCGCCGCTGACCTTGAGGGTCTGCGCCTTGGCCACCAGATCCTGCACCCAGTTGCGAGCTTCACCCACCAGCACCAGGGTCGAGGCGGCCATGCAGCGCTGGCCGGCCGCACCGAAGGCGGCGCCGACCATCGCGTTGAGGGTCTGTTCCTTGTTGGCGTCCGGCAGTACCACGGCGTGGTTCTTGGCGCCCATCATGCACTGCACGCGCTTGCCGGCCAGCGAGGCGCGGTTGTAGACGTGGGTGCCGACGCGGGTGGAACCGACGAACGACACGGCCTTGATGTCCGGGTGGTCGCAGATCGCGTTGACCACTTCCTCGCCACCGTGGACGACGTTCAGCACGCCCTTCGGAATGCCGGCTTCCAGCGCCAGCTCAACCAGGCGCATGGTCACCATCGGGTCCTGCTCGGACGGCTTGAGGATGAAGGTGTTGCCCGTTGCAATCGCCATCGGGAACATCCACAGCGGGATCATCGCCGGGAAGTTGAACGGGGTGATGCCGGCGCACACGCCCAGCGGCTGCATGATGCTGTAGGTGTCCACGCCGTTGGCCACGTTGTTGGCCAGCTCGCCCAGCTGCAGGTTGCCGATGGCGGCAGCGTGCTCGACCACTTCCAGGCCGCGGAACACATCGCCTTCGGCGTCGGGCAGGGTCTTGCCCTGTTCGGCGGTGAGGATGTGGGCCAGCTCGCCCATGTTCTCGCGGATCAGCTGCTGGTACTTCAGGAAGATGCGCGCACGGGTGCCGATCGGGGTCTTGCGCCAGGTCTTGAAGGCTTCCTTGGCGGCGGCGACGGCGGCATCCACTTCACCGGTGGTGGCGAACGGCACCTGGGCCAGCACGTCCTGGGTGGCCGGATTGATCACGTCCTGCCAGTGGGAGGTGGCCGATTCAATGAACTGGCCATCGATCAGCATGCGGATACGGGGCGCTGCAACAGTCATGACGACAATCCCACTGGCTCGAAAGATGCTTGGCATTATTCACAGCACCCACCTCGATTTCCGGCCTGAATCCGCTTAATCTGGCCAACACGCCAGACGATTCATGTTAATTCTGTGAATTTCCAGCCTTCACAACGCCAGCTGGGCCTGCGCCTGCTGCGGCTGCGCGAGCAGCGCGGCTACAGCCAGGTGGACCTGGCCCGTGCCCTCGGCCTGTCGGCCAGCTACCTGAACCAGATCGAGCGCAACAAGCGCCCGCTGACGCCGGCCGTGCAGAAGAAGCTGGGCGAGGTGTTGGGCGATGTTTCGGCCCTGTTCGACGACGATGAGCCCGCCGCGCTGCAGGAGGCGCTGGGCGAGACGCTGCGCGACCTGGGTCTGGCGGAGGTGAGTGCCACCGAACTGCGTGCGCTGGCCGGCAACCTGCCGCAGGTCAGCCGCGCCCTGCTGGACCTGCACCGCCGCCACCTGGCCCTGCGCGAGCATGCCGCTGCGCTGGAATTCCAGTTGGGCGAGCCGGCGGCCGGCAGCACCCTGCCCGCCGGCGACCAGGTGCGCGAGTTCTTCAACCGTATGCACAACCACATCCCCGAGCTGGACGAACTGGCCGAGCGCCTGTTCGCCGAGTGGGGGCTGTCACCGGGACATGTGGCGCCGCGCCTGCGCCAGCTGCTGGCCGACCGCCACGGCGTGCTGGTGGAAGTGGCTGCGTTGCAGGCCGGGCGCGAGAAGCGGCAGTTCGATGCCGGCGCGCGGCGGCTGTGGCTGCCCGATTACCTGGAACCGGGCCAGCAGGCGTTCCAGATGGCGGCCGAACTGGCCCTGCACGGTTACCTGCCGCAGATCGATGCGGTGATCGCCCGCGCGGGCTTCCACGATGACGCGCGCATCGCGCAGGCGCGGATCGGCCTGTCGAACTACTTCGCCGGGGCGCTGGTGATGCCGTACATGCGCTTCCTGCGTGCGGCCGAGGCCAGCAACTACGACATCGAGCTGCTGGCGCATCAGTTCGGCGTGGGCTTCGAGGCGGTGTGCCACCGGCTGAGCACGCTGGCGCGGCGCAGTGCACCGGGGCTGCCGTTCTTCTTCATCCGCGTGGACCGTGCGGGCAATGTGTCCAAGCGCCATTCGGCGACCGACTTCCATTTCTCGCAGGTGGGTGGGTCGTGCCCGCTGTGGATCGTCTACGAGGCGTTCAACCAGCCGGGGCGGATCCTGACGCAGACCGCGCGCATGCCTGATGGGCGGCGCCACTTCTGGCTGGCACGGCAGGTCAGCAGCGGGCCGGTGGGGCATGGGCAGCCGCGCAAGACGTTTGCGGTGGCGCTGGGCTGCGATCTGCAGCATGCGGAGCGGTTGGTGTATTCGCTGGGGCTGGATGTGCAGAGTCCCGGCAATTCGGTGTCGATTGGGCCGGGGTGCCGGGTGTGCCCGCGGGAAGACTGCATGCAGCGCGCGTTCGCGCAGTTGCCGGGGAGGTAGGGGGTTTTGCAGGGCTGCGCCCTGCACCTGCAGAAGCCTCTAGCCGAAGCAACAGCAACAGCGGACATTCCGTGGGATGGCGGGGTGGGTCCGGTTGCAGGGGTCGCTGCAAGTACGTCCCTGTAAGCTCGGTCGCCGCATCCATGCGGCTCACGCCCCTGCAACCGGACCCACCCC